>CAZJKB010000001.1:0-5039 GCA_964546485.1 uncultured Candidatus Saccharibacteria bacterium
TTATATATTTTATATTTCTAAAACTGCAACGAATATTATCAGAAAGATCGAATAGTTTCAAGGGTTTATAGAATATTTTTTTAATTTTTCTATTTTGCCCTACCACTAGCAATCACTTCTGCAATATTTCTAGGAACTTCCATATATACTGAAGGTTCCATAGATGCACTTCCTCTACCACTAGTTATAGACCTAATTTCTGTTGTATATCCGAATAGTTCTGACAAAGGAACAAGAGCTGATATAACATGTAAGTTTCCTCTTGTTTCTGTTGTTTGAATCTGTCCTCTCTTACTTGATAGTGAACCTGTAACATCACCAACGAATTGAATTGGAACAACAACTTCTACATCCATAATTGGCTCTAATAATACTGGATTTGCAGCTTTACATGCAGCCTTGAATGCCATAGATCCTGCAATCTTGAATGCAGACTCAGATGAGTCAACATCGTGATATGATCCATCGTATACAGCAACCTTAACATCAACCATTGGATATCCTGCAACAACTCCTGCACCCATAGTTTCCTTAACACCTTTTTCAATAGCAGGAATATATTCCTTAGGAATTGCTCCACCCTTAATTTCATTGATGAATTCAAATCCTTTACCTGGTTCATTTGGTTCAACTCTTAACCAACAATGACCATATTGTCCCTTACCACCAGATTGTTTAATATATCTACCTTCTTCTTGAGCAACTGCTTTAATTGTTTCTCTATATGCAACCTGTGGCTTACCTACTAATGCTTCTACTCCATACTCTCTTTTCATTCTATCTACCATAATCTCAAGATGTAACTCACCCATTCCAGATATCAATGTCTGTCCTGTTTCAATATTACTCTGTACTCTAAATGTTGGATCTTCTTTTGATAGTTTAACCAATGCCATACCCATCTTCTCTTCATCTGATTTAGTCTTAGGTTCAATTGCTTGAGATATAACAGGTTCTGCAAAGTTAATTTTCTCTAAAATAATTGGTGCACCCTCATCACATAATGTATCACCAGTTACTGAATCTTTTAATCCTACAATTGCTCCAATATCTCCAGCTCTTAACTGATTTACTTCTTCTCTATCTTTAGCATGCATTAAAACTAATCTACCAATTCTCTCTCTTAAATTCTTTGTTGAATTATATACATAACTTCCAGCAGTTATTGTTCCAGAATACACTCTGAAGTATGAAAGCATACCTATATGTGGATCTGTTACTTGCTTGAATACTAATGATGAGAATTTCTCATCTTCTATCAATTTTCTACTTACCTTTTCATCATTTCTTGGATTTAACCCTTCTACTGCTGGTAAATCTGCAGGAGATGGTAAACAATTTACTACATAGTCAAGTAGTTTTCTAACTATAACTGTTCTTGAGTCACCACCCAATACTGGGAATAGTTCTCCACTTAATGTTCCTTTTCTTAATGCTTTTCTTAATTCTGCAGGATCTAATTCTTCTCCAGCAAAATACTTCTCCATTAATGCATCATCTTGTTCAGCAAGTCTCTCTACCAATTCTGTTCTATATTTATTTGCCATATCAATCATATCAGCAGGAATTTCTTCTTCAACTAAATCTGTTGCCTCTACTGTTGTATATGTATATGCTTTCATATCTATCAAATCAACAAATCCTCTTAAAGCTTGCTCTTTACCAATAGGTAGGATTAATGCAACTGCTTTATCACTTAATCTCTCTTTAATAGAATTCAATGTCATTACAAAATCCCCACCTAATAGGTTTAGTTTATTTGCAAAACAAATTCTTGGAACTTTATATTTATTTGCTTGTCTCCATACTGTTTCAGATTGTGGTTCAACACCCATCTTACCGTCAAATATAACAACAGCGCCATCAAGTACTCTAAGAGATCTTTCAACTTCAGCTGTGAAATCTACATGACCTGGGGTATCAATTATATTGATTCTGTATTGTACATTATTATATGTCCAGAAACATGTAACAGCAGCAGACATAATTGTAATACCTCTCTCCTGCTCTTGCTCCATGAAATCTGTTGTTGCTGCTCCTTCATGTACCTCTCCAATTTTATGCTTTTGACCAGTATAGAATAATAATCTTTCAGTAGTAGTAGTTTTACCTGCGTCAATATGGGCAATAATACCTATATTTCTAATCCTATCAAAAGGCAACTTTAAATCGTATGTTTGTACACTCATATAAATAATTATAAAAATTAATGATATCTGTTATTAGATTACTCACCGGATTATACATATTAGTTAGTATTCTTTCAATAGATTACAGTTGAATACTAAAAAGTTCGGTATGTATATAACTAATAGATATTTATAGAGGATTCTTCTCTTGATACCCTGTCTCCACCTTTTATTTCATTTAAAATTATATCTATGTCTTCCAAAGTGATTGTCTTTGTCCCTTTCATATTTAGAAATTTTATATGATCCTCAGCATAACAATCTCTATATTTTACCATATACATTATTAAACTTTCTTTTAAGCTATTACCTATATCTGCTTTCAGAGTATATATCACATTTTTCCGAATATCTTCATCATTAAAGATATACCATACATAATACTGGAATAACTGGATATTAGGTTCAAAATTACCTGTACTAAGCATATTAAATACTTCATCTGCATAAATATGAAGCATTGAGAAATCTCTAATACCTAATAACAAACCCCCAAGTATTTGATTAGTTTCATAAATTGCATACATTCGTGATAGTTCATCCAGATTCTCTTTCTTCAAATCATAAAAAGGACCAAGAGAAGTATAATGTATAGCATCTTCGAAATCTCTCCCATCCATAGTACTTACTCCACTCTATCTCTTAATCGAATAACTTCCTTTGTTATATCACCTACAAAATCAAAGTCTATTGCTTTATTTATATACTCTTTAGATTTTTCTTTATCTCCATCATCAAGTTCAAGTCTTGCACTTAATAAATAATATTCAGGATTGTTTCTATCTATTTTTATCATACTCTCAAGATCCTCCCTTACTAATGCATATTTCTTTGATTCCAAATTATACTGTATCTTATATCCAAGATATCTCTTTTTTGCACCATCAGAGAGAGAGAGCTTAGAAAGTGTATTTAATGAAGTACTATATGCACTTACCTTGTTCTGTAGTTTATATAGTTTCAATAGCTCAAAATTTATATACTCACTATTATCTTGCTTAATAAATGATTGAAGCTCTTTTTCTGCAAGTAACAATTGATTTGTCTCTACTAGATAATCTATATATTCACTGAGAATACTTTCTTTTGTAATACTAGAGCTATATCTAAATGCTTCTTTATAGCTTAATACTGATTGAGCTTGATCATTAATCATTCTATTTGCTCTTGCCATTACCAAATATCCTTCATATCTATTCTCTAATGTTATGACTTTTTGAATAGTATTTATTGCTTTATCATATTCCCCTACACCATAGTATGCAGAAGATAGAACTAAGGCTCCATCATAGTATTCATCTACTCCATCTATATACTTTTCCATTAATTTTAATGAAAGTGGGTATAGCTCTTGTTGTAGGAGATAATTTGCAATATATGTATGATAATATTTCTCATCTGTATATGATTTATTTAATATCCCCTTATACTTTTCAATCTGTTTTACTAATTCTTGATCTGTAACAGCAACGAGATCAATACTATCTAAAATCTTTTTACTCTCATCCTTGTTTTCAAGTTTTATATATGATGAATATAGTTTTGCTTTAGAATATATATTAATATCAGTATTTGACACACTATCTAATAACTCTTGTGCTTTAGAATTATTCCCTTGTTTAAGAAATGAAACTGCTGAATATAGTTTTGCATAATCTCCATAAGAGGAGTTATAGCACTCTACATAGTTATTAATACTATTTTTAAAATCCTTTTCCTTATAATATGAATCACCTATTTGAATATAAATTGAACATATATCGCCATTAACTATACTCTTCTTAGCCTTTGTTAATAATTCATCTACTTTCCCATACTGTCTCTTTAATAACAGTATCTGAACTAATTTGGAGTATGGATAGGCTTGAGAAGGATCTATTTCTATTGCATCCATATAGTACTGTGCAGCTTGTGTATATCCTTTTGCTAATAACTCTAATTCCTTATCACCCTGAGATATCAATTCATTATATTTACTCTTATTTTCATCACTAATATTAACTTTATTGTAATACAACACCGAGAAAGTGATGATAGAAGCGATTAATAGTATTATTAATGTAATGAGTATTTTTTTCATATTAATTACATCTTAATCAAGTGTTGCATTCAAGTCAAATATCTGGCAAAATCCTCATGTCTTAGCCTGACAAACTAGGAATAATTTATTACTAATCTTTATGGAACGGAGTTTCCGTGACAAAAGGAATAACTATACAAATAAGAATATTGTACTTGAATTAATTGGTGTATTCTTAATATCATTTATTACATTTCTCTCACTATTTATAACATTACATAGAGATATAGTTTTTGCTGAATCAATTAAATACGACTATAACAAGGATGTGATGAAAGATATTCTTGGTATAAATCAATTTAATATACATAATTTTCCTAAAGTTGTAGTAGTTAATAAAGAGGATAGTGTAAATAAATATCTAACAAATACTTCAACAATAGAGGAATTTCTTAATGAGACAGGAATAGTATTGGAGAGTAATCAATATACATTACCTCAATTAAACTCCCCTGTTTTTTCAAATATGACTATTAATATCTATACAATAAATACAGAAACAGAAATTAAAGTTGTAGATATTCCATATAGATCCATAGTTGAATACTCAGATGAAATAGCAGAAGGAGAGAAAATATTAGAACACAAAGGAACAGTAGGAAAGAAAGAAATTATAATAGAACATACATATATCGATAATGAGAAAACAAAGGAAAGAATTATACAAGAGAGAATTGTAATACAACCTAAGGATAGGATAGAGGTATGGGGAAAAAAGAGATTAGGGATTCAAGATTGTACTCTTTGGGATAGTGTAATTGATAAATATG
>CAZJKB010000001.1:5139-40612 GCA_964546485.1 uncultured Candidatus Saccharibacteria bacterium
GGTACTTGAGATGTATATCCTCCATTCGTCATTCTACTATCACAAAATGTAAGCCATAGTTTCTCTTTTGCTCTAGTAATTCCTACATAACAAAGTCTTCTTTCCTCTTCTAATTCCTTATCATCATTAAGTGATCTTGAGTGTGGAAATATTCCTTCTTCAACACCAATAATAAATACATAAGGAAATTCTAAACCTTTAGCTGAATGCATAGTCATTAGTGTAACTGCATTTTTACTATCATCTTTAGTATTATCTTGTTCTTGTTCAATTAATGTTAAATCTTGTAAAAAGAGTGCAACAGATTTCTCCTCACTTCTTTCTAAATAACTCCTAGCAACATTCTTTAATTCATTTACATTATCAATCCTTGACTGAGCTTGTTCTGTACCATCATCTAACCATCTAATATAGTTTGTTCTTGCAAGTATATTTTCAATCACTTCTAGTATATTTGATTCTTTAGCATCAAGATATATTTGACCAAAAAGATCTATGATTGGAATAAATTTAGATAATACTGATTTATTGGATTCTACCTGTTCATATATATTTTGATTAAACAGAGTATTGTACCTATCTCTTAATCCATTATTCGTAATATATGTACAGACAAGTAGTTCACCAAGTGAGATATCTATTGATCTAGCAACTTCAAATAATGTTGCAATTCCCTTTGGTCCAACCTTTCTATTGGGGATATTAATAATTCTAGAAAGTGATAAATCATCTTTAATATTATGTGTAAATCTAAGGTATGAGATGATATCTTTAATCTCTTTTCTTTCATAGAATCTAAATCCACCAACAAGTTTATACCCAATACCCCTTCTAATTAATGCTTCTTCTATTGATCTTGATTGATAGTTTGTTCTATATAATACGGCAACATCTGAATATTTTTTTCCACTTCTAACTAATGATTGAATTTCATCTACAATAAATCTTGACTCATCCTCTGGATCTTGTGCTTGATATATTGTGATATTATCTCCATCATCTTTATCTGTCCATAATTTCTTTTCTGCTCTTGTTCCATTCCTTGAGATAACTGATACTGCAGCATTAATAATATTAGCTTTAGATCTGTAGTTTTGTTCTAATTTAACAATCTTAACTTCAGGAAAGTCTTTTTCAAATGATAGTATATTATTTATATCTGCACCCCTCCATCCATAAATACCTTGATCATCATCTCCAACAACACATATATTTCTATGTCCATCAGCAAGGGCTTTAATAATCATATATTGTGCTTTATTTGTATCTTGATATTCATCGATAAGAATATAGTCATACATAGCTTTATATTTTTCCAATACCTCTTTATTCTCATTAAATAGTTTAGCAACAAGGAATAATAAATCACCAAAATCAACGGCATTCTGTGCTTTCAATTGTTTCTGATATTGCGCATATATATCCGCCGCTATATCTTCTACATAACCTGAATACTTATATGGAAAATCCTCTGGATCAACAACATCATTTTTAGCAGCACTAATTAGCCATGAAATATTCTGTGGTTTAATTTGCTTTATATCTATGTTCATAGAAAGCATTATCTCTTTAATTAGATTATCAGCATCATCAGAATCAAAGATAGAAAAATTATTGCTTAATCCAAGATGCTTTGCTTCTCTTCTCAAAATCATGGCTCCTATGGAGTGAAAAGTCCCTATTAAGGGTTTTTCCTCACCCCTATATCCTGAATTTGATATTGCTACTTGTACCCTCTCTAACATTTCTTCTGATGCTTTTTTTGTAAAGGTTACTGCAAGTATCCTTGATGGACTAACATTATATCTACTTATTAAATATGCAATTCTTGTAGTTATAACCTTAGTTTTACCACTCCCTGCTCCTGCAAATATTAACAATGGTCCTAAATTATGCTCAACAGCACTTCTTTGAGGAATATTTAAATTTTCAAGAATACTATCCATAAAACACAAAATAATATTAGGAGTACTTATAATTCGATAACATACGGGCCATATATCCACCCATCTTTATTATCTGAATATTGTATCTTATACCAACCATTAGATTTTTCTTTCATTATTAATATTTGATTATGGTTAACCCTACCAATAGGGTTACAACCAGGTCCAGGGCATTCTCTTACATTCAAAAACCCTCCAGGGATATTAACTTTAATTAACTTTGTATTACCCTTATCTATTGTGAAGTCTATTTGAAATTCTGTATTATCTAACACATTATTAGGCAATCTTTTAACAACAAATTTTTCAGAATACTTTCCAGGTAATTGCATTGCAGATAATTGAAATACTAATGTTACCTGTTCCCCAGGTAATACTGTCTTATTTGATATTGCTGTCGGCTTACTAAAACTTTCCCATTCACCATTTACTGCAAATTTAGAATCCCTATCTTTTAATGTTGAGACATAGATATAATCCCTATTTGTAAACCATGGGAATTTATCTACATTTTTAATAATTAATTCTACCTGTATCTTTTCACCTATCTTTGCAGACTTAGGATAGTTTATAGATATTATTTCTCCTTTTAGTTTTTGATTTGGCTTTTCATATAATTTAAGACCATTAACTAGATTATTTATGGAATCACTAAATGGATTATTAAGTTTTGTTAATCTACTTTTTGTTGTATTTCCTTCTTTTTTAACAGCCTTCAGTGACATTACAGATATTGATTTTTTTGAAACTCCATAATCATATGAGATTGAAGATATCAAAGATTTTAATGCATCTGAGCCTAAATTAGATAATTCAGTATTCTTTGAGATGTATGCTATTAATACTCCACCCTTATCCTCCTCAATTTCAGCGATAGCTCCAAGACCACCATATTTACCTTCTATTACATTTCCTGATTCATCTACTATATAGTTAAAAGGTATATCTGCATATCCTAATCTAGTTATACTGTAATAGTAGATTTCATTATATAGAGATTTAATATCATCATTGAATACTGTAGCTGGTAGTTTTATAGGGACTATGTATATATTTGTTGGTTGAGAGTATTTAATATTAGTCTTATCAGCTAATGCCTCATCAATTACCAATTCCTCCCTAGTCTTCATTGCAAACACAGGGGTTAGAAAAAGAGATAATAATATGATTGTGATTAATATTGATTTAATATTGGGCAATTTCATAACTATATATTATATTTTTAAAGGAATATTATCAAGAACTATTTTGATGGATAGTATACTCTTGATGGATCTATTGCATTTGTAAGGATAATCAATGGTAATTTTAGATCTTCTTTATTGAGTGTAGCTGTTCCTTCTGCTTCTATTCTATATGTAGGTACTAATTGATTATAACTATTATCCTGATATATATATCCTAATTTTATCTTATTTCCTATTGAATTCTTATCAATATCTATACTATCAGCCAATTCGACCAATCCAATTCCTTCCTTAAGCTGTTTCGTGCTTGTTGATGTCGATTTTGGAGGATAGAAACCATAGTAAAGGGTTTTTGGATATTGTGTATATTTTATTGCTGCTTGAAGATAATCAAGAGTAACAATTTCAACATCTTGTGATCGTTTTGTATCTATCTGTGCAAGTAGGAGTGTACCTTCATAAAGCTTACCAGATGAATCAACAGATACAGTATCGGAATACGATTGAAAACTATTGAAGAATAATGGATATCCATCTATACTTCTATTTGATTCAATTCTATTTAAATACCCTGATTTAGTTATATTCTCATTTATATACTCATACTTATAACCTAAGTAATCATTAAATAATACACTTAGATATCCTTTCCCTGTGATACCATCAGTTGAAACCATTCTAGTGTTAGCTGGTTTTGTAAACTTAAAGAAAAGTGATTGATTATTTTTAATATACTCGACATAATCACCCTCTCCACTCCAAATATAGAGATTACCATCTATAGATGTTTTAGATAGATTTCCCTTACCTATTGTTATTAAGAATGAATCTATATTAGAACTCAGATTTATATCCTCAAGAGAGTATATTTTCATCTGCTTTGGGATATCTATAGACTTCTTTAACTCATCACTCATACTTACAACATGTGTTGTTTCTATTGAATATGGAGTATCTATTAAATATTCTCTAGGAGTTTCTTTTTTTGTTGCTTTAATAACTATATATATAATTATTGAGAAAATGAGAATAATTATACCTATTACTATTAACTGTATTCTTCTATTGTTTAAATCTATTTTTAACATGGCGACATAGCACACTTTAATTTATCTCTATACCAAGATACAGAGTCTTGATATGTACCTTTAGATTTAACATGTAAATGGAAGTGAGGACCAGTCCAACAAGTCACTGAATAATCACCACTTGGATCTAATCCATCTTGAGCAAGAGCAACTGCTCTTCCTTTTTGGACAGGACCTACTGGTGCAAGAGCTTTGACATGTAAAAGAACATAAACATTTCCATCGGAGTCTTGAAATTCAAGATGACCACCATAATCTAAACCAGTTCCAGGACAATTATTAACAGCTACATATTTTGTAATTTTTCCATTTGTAGGAGCATACCACACAGCCTTCCCTGCTGGCACAACTCTAGTTCCAATATCTATAGCTTTTGTTGATTGGTGATATGATGAAGTACCTGCTCCATTTCCCTGTGTACATATAATTGGAGAGAATCCTAAAGGACAATCAGAATCAATAGGAGGGTAATCTCCACCCCCTGGGTTATCTGGTGGAGTAGGGAATAATCCTGCATCAGGATTATAATCTACACATTGTTTGGCACTACCAGGTGTTACATGTGCAAATGTATTATTAACTTTTGTTGTGGGATTAAACAGCCCAACAAATCCAAATAAAAATACCAACAAAATAGCAACAAATCCCATCGCAGCAAGAAAGAAGATTTCTATCATAAATTTACCTACTTTCATACCTAATTCTACTAGTACTGCAGATGCTATTGCTGTTAATGCACCACCTATAGGGCCACCAACACTCATACCTATTGCAGTTAATAATTTACTAACACCAGCTTGTACTAATTGTCTAAAACCAATGCTCTTTGCTAAAAATTGTTCTACTGCTACACTATCACCGATTATCCTATTTAATAATGTTGTCGCCCATTTTTTAATAATGGCATTATTCATAGGATTTATTTTATCTGAGATGACCCCAAAGAATCTCTCTGGAGTACTAAAAAGCTTAGTAGCACCTGCCAATACCTTTTCAAATCTACCCAACATTGCTGCTTGGCTTGCAAATGCTCCCTTGGATTTAGCTATTTTAGATAATAGTTCTTCTAATTTCTCTGGGTTTGACAGTACCATTTTACTAAGGTCACCTGCTTTTAATTCGCCTTTATCATCAAAGAACTCCTTGATTAAAGCATATGTACCATCTTTCTTCATCTTATCTATCATCCCACCATCTTTGAATCGACTTAAAAATTCAAGCCTATTTCTATATTGTAAGAAAGCAAATAATTCACCATTTGTTAAGCTTCCAAAAATTGTTCCTGGGTTTAAGTAATACAGATATGCAAAATTCCCATACCATGATTTAATCTCAGGATTTGGAGCTATGAATCCTTTTTTATTAAATTCTTTATATTTATTTCCTTTTTCATCAGTCTTCCAAGTAAACATACTTTTGTTAAATGCAAGTTCACCATTGACTGATGGGTCAAACATATCACCTGTACCATAAAATCCTCTACCTCCTAAAAGAAGATTAGAAGCAAGCCCCCCTTTAATAATATTTGCATTTATTGAATCCCAAGAACCTTTCAGTGCTTCAAATCTATGTGCCCATCCTATCCTACCCATACCATTGATCTGTTGTTTCTGTAATTTGAGCAACCTTAATTTATCATCTATTTCAGATACCTTTGATGATTCACCACCAGTTCTTTGTAGGATAGAAAGTTCTGCATTGTATCTTTTTTCCAGCAGTTCTATCTCATCAAGCATAGATCTAATATATAATTTATTAGATCTTGTATCTCGACCATAACTATTAAAAACCCTATTACCAAATCTCTTAGCATTTTTCTCAGAGTCAATAGCATTTTTTTCTAATTTCTTTAGCTGGGTTTGCATGTCATTAATTAAAGATTTCTCTACAGGAGTTAAACTGCCTGTACCACCAATATCATTGATAATTTTTTGTACAGTTCCTATTTCTTTTTTTGCATTTTCAAATATACCTTTATTTTGAGCAGCTAACTCAATTTTTGTCATACCTGCATCCTGTGTTTTCTGAAGAACTGACATTAAACTTGCTGCCTTTAATAGTTCCTCTCTTCTCTTTCTTAATTCTGATACCTCTTGGGGAGTTGCACCAGTATTGGGATCAATTAATCTAGCTCTCTTTAATAAATTTTCAAGAGATATCTCCCTATATTTATTTGCTTGTAAATTAGCATCCTTATAGACAGCCCCATCTCCTCCTGCAGAACTTTTTATTTTAGTAACTTCATTCGTATGATCTTTAGCCACTTCAGCTGCCAAACTTCTTGCATCAGCATCTGAGAACCCTTTAGAGAAAATTTTATACAGATTTCCTTCACTAAAATCACCTGTTTTTGCATTATCTAAAAGTTCTAATGCTTTTGAGGCAATTTGTGGTTTTGCAATCAACTTATTAATAGCTATATTTTGAGCAATCTTTTTAAATGCCTCATTTTGCATATCCAGTGTTACCTGTCCTCCAGCTGCATATGCTAAATTCATAGCATTTTTCCCAGTTACACCATTCTTACTTGCCCATGCTAATGCCATTGCACCATCAATACCTTTTCCTAATGCAACAAAATAGTTCCATTTTCTTGTCGCTTTCTCTGCATCAAACACACCATCAATGTATTTCTTAGGATTACTAAATAGTTTACCTAAGTCACTTGTTCTAACTCTAAGCCTTCCCGATGTATCAGGGTCTTTTTTATTTGGTTTACCAACATAACTTTCAAAAATTTTCTGATCTAATGCATTGTTTATTGCTCCTAATGCATTCTCACTTAAGTAAATACCTGGTTTACTCATTAATTCTGCCATTTGCTTGGCAATGATATTACTATTAGAGATATTATTATATTTTGGTGGTTTAATCTTTGGCTTTTTCTTCTTTGCTTCTTTATATAGGAAATCAAAGACCGAAGCCAATGGATCACCACTATTTTTTGATTTACCTTTTTTAGCCATTATTAGTTATATTATCCAGCTATAAATGAACCGATAATAGGGATCTTTGCAGCAGCTTTTCTAGCCCCATCAATCGCTGTAGCGGCTCCTTTTCCACCTTCAACTTGTATGAAATCAGCAAGGAAATTAGGAACTTCAGCAGCTAAAAAGAACATACCAATTGCAAGGAAAGCCTTTAATAAACCTCCAATTGCACCATTATCTGTTCCTCCTGCGGACCAATCACCTTGAGCTAATCCATGAGGAAAAGATATATTTATCTGATCCTGAAGTATAAATGAAGCAAGGTTTAAGAAGAGGAATACACCTGGAAATACTAATGCATTTTTCAATACTCTCTTAAACAAATTTGATGTTAAGTTTTCTTGTCCAGGAATACTTCCAAATGCAATAACTAATGGAGCTAATATCACATCAATGATTATTGATAGATATGCTGTTAGCAATGTTATGTATACCCTAAATGAAGCATATGCAATTATTGCAACAAATATTAATACCAAAATTAAAAGTCCTATAATGAGACCAACACCAGCTGCTCCTGCTGTCGCAAGTGTAAAGAAACCTGCAGCAGAACCAACAATACCCATTCCTAAACCTGCAGCTGCACTTCCTCCTGCTAACCAACTACCTGTACCTGAGTCAAATAAACCTTCCATAACTGAACCTCCAAACCATAACTCTTTAACTAAGCTAATTGGATTATCAACAAATACAGGATCAGTAACACCTAAAACCCCACCTATCACATTTGTTCCTATCATAGAAATATTCAAGATAAGACCTATAATTGCAAAACTGAATGGTACCAATATTAAACCGATAATAACATTAGGTAATGCATTAAATACTGTTACTGCAACTTGTCCACCAATCTTTTGTCTAAGCATGATCATAAACCCTGCAGCTATGAGTACAACAACAAATAATACATATGCAATTAAAGATGTTCTCTCCCATAAAGCATCAATACCGATTTCGGATAAAAAACTATAACCATCGGTAGCAGCATAAACTCCTGAATTTGCTTCCTCGTAGCCTGGTACCCAGTCGTTTGCCAATGCAACTGGTACATTTATTGTTGGAGTACTTTTTAACAATGCAACATTCTGCCCTTCAAAGAAATCCATAATTCCTTGTTTATTATAAGACTCAATTGTTGGATCATTTGCAACATCATCTATATTTGAGAAAACTGCTGGTGCAATAGTTGTAAGAAATGAATTAATCAAGCCAACAAAAGTATTCAAAACACCTAAATCAGAATTCGGACCTGTATCACCTGTTAAATGACCAGATACAGTACTCTGAACCTGATAAGTTTTTTGCATATCAATAAATCCAGAAGCATTTACAGTATAAACATTCAAGATATTGAAAAGAAAAAATACTGTAGCAATAAAAGCTAGAAAGTTTTTAGCTGAGTTACTTTTAATAAAAGTAATCCCTTTTTGAATATATTTAAATATACCTATAATCAGTTCTGAGTTCATAATATCTATAATTAAATTAACTTAAATAGTATACCAAATTAATAACAACTTTGAGACCATAATTCTGCCTGTTTATTTACATAACTCCAATATTCCTCAAATGTAGCAGGAATATTAGTTTCTCCAGGTCTTGCATCTCTCTTTTGTCTATACCAATCATTTTTATATACTGTCATATCCCAAATACATGGAATTTTATATATACCTTTTCCATCAACTCTAACTTTACAAGGTGTTGATACATAGAAAGGATCTACAGCAGGAGCATTTGATACTAATGTATCTTGTACACCAGCCGGAGCCATAGCTTTTGCATATCCAGGAGCTGTTCTTCCTTGTACTACATAATCCATATAGAAACCAGCATTTTGATTTTTGACTTCTCTGTATGGTGTACCCATTAAAGCATCAACTTCTAGTGCATACATAACATTGGCTTTACAATTCTCTGGGTCTGGTTCCTCATAAACAAGATTACCATTTGCATCTTTTACATATTTACCCACAGTACAATCTAACCAATTTTGTACAGTAACAGAAGCAAAAATTGTAAAGTTAAAAGGAAATTTCTTTGATACACAGCTTTTAAATTCATCTGCACCAGCTACAGGTACCATTCCCCCATCTCCCGTTTTACAATTTAAACCAGCATATGTTCTATTTCCAACCTTAGCTCCTGGAGATTGAAACATGAAATTTAATACATTACCTGCAACTTTATTTGAAAAATCAGGATTAGGAGAAGCACTCTGTACCTTAGGACAAACAGATTGTAATTCTCTCTCTATAACAGCTGCATTTAATGTATAATCTGCATTTTCTTGATCTGTTTTTAATCTAAGATTAAATTCATAGTTTTCTGTTTTATTATCCTGATTTAATTGATCAACTTCCTGTATACAAGCAGATCCAGGAGGACAATATGATCGAGCTTCTGCATATGAAATCATTTGATTTGCATTTTTATATGTTCCATTCATACCTTTATCTGTACTCCATATTGCCATTCTACTATCTTCAACATATCGACTTCCAGATAGTATTGCTGTAGGTACAGTAATTTCTGCGATCTCAATAACAGAGTTATCAGTTATTTGAACTCCTTTGCCACCTCTACCTATCTCTGTTCCATCTCCAACAGTTATACTTGCACCATCTTGAGTACATATTGGTTGATATTTAAGTCTATTTGCTGCTTCACATGGACTACCACTAGTACAACCAGTTCCTAAAACTGCACTTGTTCTATTCGTATTTTGATTTGTTTGAATACTACTATTATTAATCTTTACTGGTTGAAGATTAATTGTAGATTGACCAAATACTTTACTAACTACATTTTCACCACTAAAAGCACTATATATCCCAAAAAGAGATATAACTAAAAAGAGTAATAATAAAAGGTTGTTTCTTTTCATATTCATATCTAGGATTTTACAATATTTCCTTAGAAAACTCTATCTATCATATCAATATTTTTCTTTTTTCTTTTAATAAAGAAAGACACTATTAATATGAGAGATATTAAGGAGAGAATAAATGATGGAATCCATATAGATGTTTTAGGTGTTTCATCCAGATCATCAAGTGAACCACCACCTATACCACCAGCATCATCTGTGTTAGGTACTGATGCATTATATACTCCATAACTCTTAAGTTTTGCAACTTTTACAGGCTCATTTATAGTCACTGATGATAATACTTTGAGTTGGATATCGGAATCGGATATTGAAGAGTATTTAATTGTTTCTGTATCTTTATCAAAATATCCAAGGGAAGTGATGATAATACTATCATCATTTGATGCATTGTAATAGTTTAATCCATCACTAGTCCTTATATCACCAATAGATACTATCCAATTACCTTGATCATCAGGAGTAGCAGATGATTTGGTGGATTTACCTGAACTACCAGAACCATCTTTATCTTCTATCTCTACAACTATTAAAGCATCTTTCATATTTGATACACCTGTTAGTTTTCCTGATATTGTCTTAAATTCAGGTGGTGAAGATAGTGTTTTAAATGTTTTAACACTAAATGGTGCACTATTATTTAATATTGTTGTAGTTCCTGAGATTATTTCAAAAAAATATTCTGTTTCTGGTTGTAATCTTGAGAGGGAAACAGAGTGCTGGTAATACTTACCTTTAGATAACATACTGTCTTTTTCATCATAACCTGTATTATCTAGTGCTTGAGCTGTGGTACCATACTTAATATAACCATCTTGTGCTGTATTTGTTGTCCAAGATATTGTAAATCCGGTATCTGTAAGATTTGAAATTAAGACAGATTTATCACCAATTAATACATTGGTTGGTACAGAGGTCTGAGCTGTTGTACCAGCAACAGGATTTATTGATACCTGCTTAACATATCTAAACACTCTAGTTCCTGTATATTCATCATCAGGATCTTCCACTATTGGTTCTTCTGGCTCTTCAACTACTGGTTCTTCAGGGGTCTCAGGTTCTTCTACAACAGGTGTTTCTGGTACTTCAGGGGTAGTTGTCTTAACTGATGCAATAATTGCATTTGCAGGGAGTATAGTTGAAACTGAAATAGTACTACTAGTATCTAGTATATATGTACTATTTAACTTACCTTCATTTGAGAATAGTTCAGAATATCTTCCTGTAATATACTTACCTGCTTCTGATTTTCCTCTAACAAATATTTTTAATTGTGTATCACTTTCAATATCAACCAATGTACTACTTCCATCTCTAAGAGCAGAGAGGTCTATTACCCAGTTACCTGCACTACTAGAGGTAGTACTTGCAGGATACATTTTGCTTGAATCAGTAGTTATATATACTAAATAATCATCGGATGATACACCTGTTATTGTTCCATAAACAGGTTTAGGAACTGGAGATCCAGATACTAACTTAGAAGTAGTGAATTTAAAATCTTTACCATTTTCTGTAGTATATTTTTTTCCATTAGAAGTAATATAGAAAGAATATTCTGTTTCAGGATCTAAATCATTAATTTCAACATGATGAGTATATCTTTTACTATTTCCTCTAATATCTAAATATGGTTTAGATTCTTTTCCATTTTTCGTAGTAACTAGAGTACCAAGGGTTTGTGCATCAGTTATCCATGTTACAGTTATAGAATTAGATGTTAGATTTGATATAACTACACCCTTTGGATCCTCTTGTGGTGCTGCTCCTGTAAAAAATTGAACTGCAAAATATGATGCTAATACTGTAAAAGGAATAGCTAAAGCAATAATTGCAGTTATTAAGAGATATCTTTTCTTTTGTTTTGACGATACATACATACTAAATATGAATATACTTTATACTAAAAGATATCATGAAAACATCTTAATGTGTATATATTAATTGTTATTTTATAAAGCCTTTAATAAAAGATGATATTGATCTAATAGGAACAATTAATACTTCGTTGAATTCATCTATTGTATTTTTTATATTTCCTAAACTACCTTTAAGTCCTGAAACAACTTCAGATGTATCATCAACTATTTTTCTTGCACCTCTGATTATTTCTCTACTATCTTGAATAGTTCCTTGTACTTCTTTTAGAGTATTTGTACTTTCTTTAACAAGCATTGCTACATAGTATAGTATTAATGCAAGCATTCCTGATAGTACTCCAATAACTATCATCCAATATAGTGCAGGTATTGTGTTTGTATCCATAATTATAAATATATAAAATTAATTAGAACCTGGTTTACCATGAGAAGAACCTCCTGGATTCCAAATTATCGATTTGGTATTATTATCTGTTCCCTCAAATTTAACTATTCTTACAAAATATCCTAGATCTCTTGATATTGGGAAATCAAATCCATAGGTAGTTCCATCAGATACTTGTAATCCCTCATATTTACCTTTTGATGTTGGCCACCATGTTACATTATCTGCTGTTAATCCACCAACAGAATTAATAGAATCAATAAATGATTTAGCTGTATATGTTGTTGTATAACCATTAACACCTACTAAGTTCCAACCTGATGAAAGAGCTACAGGTATAGAAGATTTAATATTTAATGCTGGAATATCCATTGAAAAATCAAAGTTTGATTGTAATAAATAACCTCGTCCTAATACTAATGTGAAATCATTACCAATAAACTTAGAAAAATCACTCTCATTTACTCCAATACCTGATACCCATTTTCCTCCCTCAAAATATGAAATACTTTTTATGAAATTACCATTAAAATTTAAAAGCTTTAGTAATTCACCTGCAGTCATAGGTTTACTCCCATCCGAAGATAGTATTGCTGGGAATGAGACAATATTAATACCTCTTTTCAAGTTTAATTTAAAATTCGAAGATATCTTCTCAACAATTATATCTTCACTTGTTAAATCTATTAATTCATCTCCAGCTGTTAAACCTTTATAACCATCTTTTTCAACATACAGAGAAATATCTGAATCTGTATTTGGAATAGAATATTTGAAATCCTTGCCATCAACCTTAATTGAGTATATTCCTGCCTCAGGGAATAGCTTTAATGTTCGAACATTAGCATCAACACCTAGTACAGAGGTAATACCTTTAACATTTGAATTAGCTACACATTCACTTTTTGTTTTTCTTAATGCATCATTTACTAGATTACCACTACATTTCTTTTCTCCCCAGCTACTTAATTTTGTTTCAGTATTATAACAGCAATAACCACAACTCTGAATATCTCTATCAGTCGAGGTCCAACCAGTTCCGACTCCATTAGCATCGGACCATCGTAACTCACCATTCATATTCCCACTCCAACACACTTTCTGATACAAATCCATATTCACAGAATTACTTGAATCACTATTAATACAACTATACTGTGTAGTTAAGTTAGGGAAGCTTTTCAATTTATCTTTCTTGATTCTTGGATCATTATGTAGCAGCCACGATGAAATATAATATGTACCAAAATCTTTTCCATAACAACCATAACCTTTTGATCCCAAGTCAATATTGGAACAATCTGCATAGCCAACAACCTTTTCATTAGATTCACATTTTGAGTCTGTATGCATAGAGTTATCAGTTCTTTGACAACATACCTTTTGATTAGAAAATGCACAGAAGGCATTATCCCTAATCTTGCCTCCAGATACTTCACAAGCATTTCGAGTTTTTGGGGTTGAACTATTTGAACAACAAATTTTAGACATTTCTACTGGTTTAATATCTTCACATTTTCCTTTTCCTAAAATCTCCTGATCAACCCTACAATATGAAGCATTAACTAAACTCCCATCACTAGTTTTACAACATACTGCTTGATTAGGGATAGAACAGTATCCAGAATCTATTTCTTTGGTACATTCTGATTTTTTCTTTAATATTCCAGTAATATTGTTTCCTCCAGTCCTTTGACAACATACTTTTTCATTTAAGTACTCATTTAAATCACCACAATATTTTTGTCCCGTTTGTAAATCAAGTAATAAATAATATGAAGACCCAACCTCAAGATTGGCTGAACAACTTAATGATATATTACCAACAACATCAGGTGCACAACCTGTAGGTTTATCAAATCTATCTAATTCTATATGATAAAACTTCTTACAACTCTTACCATCCCATTTACCTGTTGAAGGATCACAATTAGTCTTACCACTTGATGCAGTACATTCACCTGTACTTTGATCCTCTGGAATTACAGGAGGAATAACAACAACTTTTTTACTACACTTATTGGTATAATCTGCACAGTTCTCGGTTTTTGATATATTGAAAGTATCCGAACCACCATCTGTAGTATAACCAGGTTTTATATTACTACATTTACATTGTATTTGATCATTCTCAGGTTCCGGAGCTAAATCAGGAATTGAAGTAGGATTGTATATACCAATACATTTTTTCAAGTCTTTATCAAAAGCAGAACCCTCAGAACATGTATAACAAACTCCATTACATACAGTTCCTTTTTCTTCTTTACATCCCTTAACATCGGGTACAAATGTTTGATTGGTCCCATTACAACTATCTGGTCTTGTATTAATATTAGATGCACTAACATCTTCACAACCCACAGGAATTGCTAAATTATTATCTTTATAATACTTTACACTTTTACATAATTGACCGTTAGATTGAACTTTTGGTGTACAATCACCGCCAACACATTCTATTTCTCCTCTTGAATAATTTGCACATGATGCAGGTCTACAATCATCACCTATTTTATAATACTTACTTGCAGATTTACTATAACAGTAACAGCCAGCATTCTCTGTACAATCTTTCGCCAGCTCACCACTACAATCATTTGGTATTGCCTTATTATCTACATTTGTTGTTCCCCCAGACTGTGGATATATCCTACATTTAGTAGTAGACCCATCTAGACAACCATAAGGACAATCCTGTGCACAATTAAACTCCTTTTCTCTTGAAACACAATTCCCTTTTGCATTACATTTATGAGTTGCTTGATTACAAGTTGCTGCAGAACATGTTGCACTAGTAGATCCGCCCCCATTGTTAGGTGTTGTAGTTTTCTTTGTGCAAGACCATCTGCCTGTTGCTCCTCCTGGAACACATTGACATTCATAATCTCCTTCTGTTCTTTTTTCACCAAAATACTTCGAATTACATACATCACCAGATTTAGTTGCATATACATCACTACTAATAATATCTATTAGTTGAGATTGCATAATCTTTTCATCAATAAATATCTCAAATTTCTTAAAAATATCTCCCCTATATTTATCAGGAACTCCACCAAGAATATTATCTGCAGGACTATCATTTTTACCCCATATATACTGGGTCTGATATACCTCTTTTATATTTTCAACCTGTGCTGATATCTTTAGATAGTCAATATTATCTTTATAGTAGTTAGTTGCAAGTGATCCATCATTTTTTCGAAAATTTGATTTATCAATTGTCCAACCAGCATCCTTATTAGTTACAGAAGAAAGTACATTAGAGATTTCTTTATCATCTCCATAGGCATACATAAATACTATGGAATCGGTATTTAGGTTCTCTTCAATAAACCCATCTTTATTATATACACCTGATAATACTTTTCCGTATGCAGGATTAGGTGTTGGTATATTTTCTGGTTCTGAGAATGTATTAAAAGAAAAAGTATCAATTGTTTTGAATTCATACTCTCCAATATTTTGTTTTACACTATTAATATTCCAACTTCTTAACCCATTTGAAACTCTAAAATAGTATTTAGTATTAGGATTTAAGTTAAATATTGTTGCATGATGTACATAATATTTTCCAAGTTTAGTTACTTTAATATTTTCGAAATCTTGAGAGTCTATCTCTGAATTATATTCACTATCTACATTTTTAAGTGCATCTTTAGTTATTTTTTCAAGTCTTTCTGATAGTGCTTGATTATAATCTCTATCATCATAACCTTTTGTATACCCACTCCAAGGAAAGAATTCATCTTTATCATTTGCCAAAACTACTCCACTATCTGCCCTATCAGTTACCCATGATATTGTCGCAGAACTTCCTGTAATATTTGATACCCTAACCTTAAGAGGTGTATTTGTTAATGAATATACTAATGATACTAAAAGATACCCCAATCCAAGTATAATTCCAATCAATAAAACATATTTAAGAACACCCCAGACAACTTGTTTAACTCTTGTGATATTTAGTGCAAATTTCATTAAAAAAGAAAATAATATATTACATATTATATATATAACTATGTATTTAACTTAATGTCAATAAACTATATTAATTAGAATAAATCTGAGATAATACACTATGCTAAATTTCTACATTCCTCATAAAATTAAAATTGGAGAAATTACTAAACTATCAGATCAAGATAGTAAGTTTGCTATTGCTAATAATATAGAACTCAAACAGCAGATCTATATTGAAAGTAATGGAAATAAATATATAGCAAAGATATTAAAGATAAATACAAACAGCATAGATGTAATTATAGAAGATATTATAATTGAGAAAAATGATATTGATTATGAAATAGTACTATTACAAAGTTTAATTCATACTCATAAATATAAATATGTTATTGAAAAAGCAGTTGAGATTGGTGTACATAGCATACAACCGATATATTCAGAATATAGTACTGAGAGTATAAAAAAAATTGCTAAGATGAATAATATATGGCGAAATACTATCAAAGATGCTAAAGAACAATCTAGAAATTCATATGATATTAAATACAATAACCCAATCGAGATATCTAATCTTGGTGACGTTCTTGATAAAGATAGTATAAAGATATGTATGAGTACAGAGAATATTCAAAAAACAGATTTAGGTAATATAACAAATGAAATAATAAAGAATAAAAAAATATATATTGCAATTGGACCAGAAAGAGGTTGGGGTGTAGAGGATATCAATATATTTTCTAACCTTAGTTTTCAGTTTATTCAATTAAATGGAAACATATTAAGAACAGAAACTGCATCATTAGTAATTTTAAGTATGATAAAGTATATTAAAGAGTATAAATAAAGTATAATGTAAAAATGAAAAAAAGAAGTAATATAAAACAAAAAATTAAAGATAGAAAAAAATATTATAATAAAATTGATATATTTCTATCAAGAATGGCAGGTATTCTAAAAATTCCAACTGGTTTAGTACATAGATATTTTTCTCAAAGAACTGTAACAACAATCAGACTAAACACATTAGTACAAGATGCTAAGACTACTTACGAGCAATTAATTAATAATGGATTAGAACTTGAAGCAATATCTTGGTCTAAAGATACATATATTGTGAAAAATAAGGATAAATCTGAAATTGCAAAACTTGATAGTTATCGAGATGGTCATTTCTATATTCAAAATTTATCAAGTATGATACCTGCTATTGCCCTATCCCCTACTCCTCAAGATATTGTTCTTGACATGTGTGCAGCACCAGGAAGTAAAACCACACAACTTGCTGTTATGCTAAACAACAAAGGTGAAATAATTGCAAATGACGATGATAAACATAGAGTTGAAAAACTTCAAGGTGTTTTAGATATGTTTGGAGTCACAAATACAACAGTTAGATTTGGAAGAGGAGAATTTATTGGTAAGAGAGAAGAGAATCACTATGATAAGATTCTACTAGATGCACCATGTAGTGGAGAAGGTATGATATATCTCAAAGGTGATAAACCCTTAAGATTTTGGAATATTAAAAAAGTAAAAGCATTTTCAAAAATACAAAAAGATTTAATAGATTCTGCATTTAATGCTCTAAAGAAAGGTGGTGAATTAGTATATTCAACTTGTACATTAGAACCTGAAGAGAACGAAGGAGTAATTACTTATCTATTGAATAAATATCATAATGCAGAAATTATGGAAATTCCAGTCTTTAAAACTATTATTAATGAGGATTCTAAAAGATATATTAAAAAAGGTTTAAGGATTTTCAATGATACAAAATATATAGACGAAGTATCTAAAACATATAGAATATGTCCTCACGATAGAATGATGGGATTTTATGTAGCAAAGATTACTAAAAAATAACCCATACCATACTAATTTCTTAATATGATATGGGTATTATATTCAATCTAATTACTTACTCTCTTTATTTTCCTTTTGTTTCTTCATACTCAACTTTATCTTTCCATTCTCCATACCTACTACTGTTACCTCAACCTCTTGTCCCTCTGAAACAAAATCTCTAACATCCTTAACAAATTCATCACTCATTTCAGAAACATGTACCAAACCTGAAACACCTTTAGCAATATCTACAAATGCTCCATATGGCATGATAGATGCTACAATACCTTTATATTTCTCACCAACCTTTGGCTCAAATGAAACCTCAAGTATTCTTGCCTTTGCTCCATCTATCTGATCTTGAGTCTCACCATATACACTAACTGTACCATCATCTTCAATATTTATCTCTGCACCAGTATCTTCAATTATTTGTTTAATATTCTTTCCCCCTGGACCAATTAACTCACCAATTTTAGACACTTGAACTTTCAATACTTCAAACTTTGGAGCATATATTGAAACTGATTTTCTAGGTTCAGAAATAGTATCATACATCAAATCAAGGATTTGCATTCTTGTTTCTCTTGATTGGAATATAGCTTTTCTAAATATCTCCATAGGAAGACCTTTAGCTTTTGTATCAAACTGTATTGCTGTTACACCATCTCTAGTACCAGCAACTTTGAAATCCATAAATCCATAAAAATCTTCTAGATCTCTAATATCTGTAAGAATTGCATAATCATCTGGAGTATCCTCATCAAATACTATTCCAAGTGCAATACCTGCAACATGTTTTTTTATAGGTACACCTGCATCCATCAATGCAAGAGAAGCTGTTGCTGAACTTGCTTGAGAACTAGATCCATTTTCGGACATAATATCTCCATTAACTATAATTGTATATGGAAATTCTTCTACAGATGGTAATACTGGAATCATTGCTTTTTCAGCTAATGCTCCATGACCTATCTCTCTTCTTCCTGGATTATACTTATATCTTTCTGATGAACCCATTGTAAATGGATACTGAGAATAGAAGAGCATAAATGATCGATTATCCTCACCTGTCATATTTTCAATCATCTGTTGTTTTCTAATTGTACCAAGTGTAACTGTTGATAATACTTGAGTTAGACCTCTTGTATACATTGCACTACCATGAACTCTAGGTAGAACACCTACCTCTGCACCCATTTCTCTAATTTCCTCAAACTTTCTACCATCTAATCTTCTCTGCTCTTCTTTTATTAACTTTCTCATTAAATATTTAGCAACTTTTTCGTATGCTTCTTTTAGCTGAACTTTTGAATATTGTCCTTCAAATCTCTTTTGCATATCCTCCATAATAGATTTTGCTTCTTTAGAAGATGCTAATTGTGTTTTAACAAATTGTGGATCTTCAGATGCACTAATATCTAACACTTGTAATATTCTTGTACCAAACTCAGCTTTAGTTATATTTACTAATTCTTCAGGTAGAGCAAATGATACATAATCTCCTTTCTCAGGATTTACTAATTCTACAAACTTCTTTTGAACATCCATCCATTCAGACATTTTACCTAATCCAAAATCCATTGCTTCAAGTATTTCTTGTTCAGGTAACTCATAAGCATCTGCATCAAGATTTGTAATTCTGCTTCCATCTCCAGCCATTACAAGATTTAATTTGGTTTCAGTATTCTCACCATCTCTATCTGCTCTTGCTATGAATTTAAGATATTGCTTAAATTTATTACTACTATTTTCAATATCATAACCAACTCTTACACCTGCAACAGGTGTTGTAAATGGTGCTTTTGAAATTAATAACGCTGCAGATACTGCATTAATAGATAGAATTGTTGGGTCAACTTCAGGATCAAATGAAAGTACTTCTACAATGATTTGTAATTCATTTCTATAATCTGGAGCAAACATAGGTCTCATAGATCTATCAATTATTCTTGCTCGTAGTATTGCATCATCACTTGGGAATCTTTCTCTTTTAACAAATCTAGAGGATGAAACCATTCCTGCTGCTGCCATTCTTTCAACATATTCAACAGACATTGGGAAATAGTCAGTATCAGGCATAGCCTCTCCTGTTTGTACTGTAGCCAAAATCCTTGTATCACCAAGACCAGCAAAAACAGCAACATGAGCTTTTCTAGCAATTTTTCCTACTGAAAAAAATCCTTTTTTACCTTCTATCTCGAAATCAATACGCTTTTCGTTGTATAACATAAAATATTACTTAAAATTTATACTGGAAAGTGTATTGTATTAAGTGTGTACTTAAAGACCCAACTTCTTAGCGAGAGTATTGTATCTCTCAATATCGGTTTTCTTTAAATATTCAATAAGTCTTCTTCTTTTTCCTACCATTTGGAGTAATCCTCTTCTTGAGTGATTATCTTTCTTATGATCCTTTAAGTGCTCAGATAATTGAGTTATCTGTACAGTCAAAAGAGCAATTTGAACCTCAGGTGAACCGGAGTCTTTTGGATTTGAACCAAACTTATCAATAATTTCAATTTTTTGTTCTCTTGTTAGTGCCATATATATAAACTACCATAAGAAAAATATATTAGCAAGGGTAGTCTGCTAATCGTAAGTATTCTACAATATAGGGTATAGTCTGTCAATACTTATAGGCTACTATCTATTATTTAATAGATCTAGTTCAGATATTGTCTCGTCGAGTTTCTTTTCAATATCATCAAGCTTTTGATTTTTTATTATGCATGTAGCTTTGTAATCATTACCTTCTCCTCCAAATACAGTTGCTAATGCATGTGCAGTAAATCTATCAGTATTATTTGATTCTATGACTAACATTAATTGATTTTGACCAATTTCATACACACCAATTGCTAAATCAAACCCCTGTGCAATATTATATGGCAATCTTCCACTAATATCTAAATTGTTTTTATTAACTCTGTAATACTTCATATCATCATAGTTCACATAGGACCATATATATCTCAAATCTTTATTCATTTTTACATTCTGCATCATCTTTATTGTCAAATTAAGATTTTCCTCGGATTTAGAAAAATACTTCTTTCTAATTACAGAATTAATATCTACACCTCTTTTTGATAATGAAGAGATAACAGACCATGTCTTAGAATCAAGATTATCATTTAAAATATCAAAATTATTAATTGTATTTCCAAGAAGCATATTACTTATTTCAGAAGAGATAGTTAACCTACTCTTTTCCAGAAGTTTATATATAGTATATGAATAATTATTGTCTATAATATCAAGAGCATTTTCATATATAGGATTATGTTTTAAACCAATAGATATAACCTTATTCTCTCTAAATATATAATCATTCTTTTCATAAATATCGCCCAAATCTTGAGGGTTTTCGACATCAAATAGTATTGTTAGATCATAACCACTACCACCATCTTTAAATTCAACAGAACTAAAATCAAATCCATCTTCACCAGGGGTTATTATAAATTTGAGTTTCTTATTTTTCTCATCCATATCATACGAAATAGATTTGATACTTGTTTTACCATAATCAACCCATACTTCGTATAAAAGAGGTTTAACAGATGAAAGATATTTAATATTATGATCTTTTAGTAATTTTATAATCTCTTTATCTAGTTCATTAATAATAACCAAATCTACTTTCTTTTTTAGATCTGAAAGTACACGATATAAAGAAATTATTGATAATGCTTTATCACTACTATCTATATTCTGAGTAATTATAATGGGGCACTTATAATTCTCTAGATCTTTAAGGTACATACTTAAAGTCCTATAAAATTATCTTAACTGTATATTACTTGATTACCTTATAACAGTAAAGGGCATCACCTTCTTTAGCTTCAACATTTTTATCAAGAATAGCACCAAAATCCTGTCCATTCTTAGCTTCTGTTATCGTATCTTTATTATGTCTAAGTGAATCTATTCTTGCTTCAACTAATATTTCATCGTCTCTAACTATATATACCTTACAGCCTTTTTTAACTACTCCTTTTTCCATTCTACAACCAATTACCTGCGAACCATTAGTTAATGTAAATATCTGTTTAATTATTGCATTTCCAATCTCCTCCTCTACTTCATCACCTGCAGCAAGAGAAGTTAACACATCAGAAACTTCATCTACTAATTTATATATAATATTATATGTTCTTACTAATACTCTCTTTTGCAATGCTAATGGTTCAACACCATTATCTGTTGATACTTCAAAACCTAAGATTATAGATTTTGTTACTATTGCATGTTCTACATCATTTAATGATATATCACCTATCCCAGATCGTATAATTTCAACCTTTGCTTCCTCTGTATTTAGTTTTTCAATACTTTTTTTAATTGCTTCCAATGCACCTTCTGAAGATGACTTTATTATTACCTTTAGTTTCTTTACATCTGTTGTATCAGTCTGTTTTAATCCAAAGAATGAAGCAAAATTATCAGTACTCATCTGTTCTATCTCTTCTTGTTGTTCTTTTATAGTTATGTATTTCTGTAATACCTTTTCTTCTTTCTTATCCATAACATATATAACAGAACCAGGCTCAATAACCTGTGATAGCCCAAGTATTCTACCTCCGTATCCTTGTGTCATAGATTCTATAACTTCATTCTCTTCTGTTATTAAACCTTTAATTTTTTCTATAACTATTTCCTTTCCACTTCTATAACCAATAAAGTTCGATGCTTTCATTGATCCTTGGAGTAAAATCATAGAAGATACTAAACCCTTACTCTTATCCTTAACTGTTTCTAAAACAACTCCAGATCCTATTACAGAATCAGGTAGAATATCTCTATCAATATAACCCTCAACATCAACAACAAGTGATATTGTCTCTAAGAGCAAATCTATTCCTAATCCTGTCTTACCTGATACCTGAACAACTGGAATATTTCCACCCAAACCTTCAAGTAGCAAACCTCTATTTGAAATATCTCTTTTAATCTTTTCAATATTTATATCTGGCAAATCAACCTTATTAATTACTACAATTGGTTTTGCTTTAGATGATTTAATAATCTCAATAGATTCCTCTGTTTGTGGTTGGACACCATCATCTGCGGCTACAATTAACAAAACTACGTCTGCTATGCTTCCACCTCTAACTCTCATTAAATCGAATGCTTCATGTCCTGGTGTATCTATAAATGTAATTTTTCTACTATCTTTAGATAATATTGTAAAAGCAGAAATCTTTTGAGTTATTCCACCTACTTCCTTATTTTGAACATTAGTATTTCTTATTTTATCCAATATTGTAGTTTTACCATGATCTACATGTCCTAAAATTGCTACAACTGGAATTCTATTATTATTCTCCATATTACTCCTTTTCAATATTATCTAATTCACTTTTAGAAATTCTAACAACATTCTTTTCACCTAATTTAGTTTCAATATATGCTGCAAAATCTTTTTCTAAAATAGAATAATCTTCTTTAGTGAATGTCATATTATACACTCTTTTGAATATATTTTGTTGAATTGCTTTTCTCAATATCTCAAGATTTGGTTTAATATTCACACCTCGTGATCTTACTTTGCCTTTAGTATCAACAACTAATTTACCTTCACTAATACTGATTCTAATTAGCATATGCTTAGGCAATCTCTCTTTAGTTACTGCACACATTCTGGTTGCAATATGCTTATCCATTAAATAGAGTAGATAAAGTTATTTCTCTGTTTCCTCTTCTTTCGTATCTTCAACTACTTCTTCTTTAACTTCTTCTTTTGCTTTTTTATTATCACCAACGATATCAATTTTAACACCTACCAACTTCCAAGCTAGTCTTACATTCTGACCATCTTTTCCAATTGCTAATGATAACTGATCATCCGCAACTTTAACTGTTGCAGTATCTCCTTTAACAGTAACTTTTTCAACCTTTGCTGGTGATAGTGCATTTGCAATATATTTATTAAGATCTTCTTCCCATTCAATAATATCTATCTTCTCTTCACCTATCTCACCCATTACATTAGCGATTCTTATTCCTCTTTGTCCAACACATGAACCAATTGGATCTACTCCATCTTGGTGAGATACAACAGCAATTTTACTTCTTGAACCTGCTTCTCTAGCTACTGATTTAATTTCTACAACACCTGATTCAATTTCTGGTACTTCAACTTTAAACAACTCAACTAAGAGATTACTATCTGCTCTTGAAACTATTAATTCTTTTCCTCTTGGTGTATCTGCAATATCTTTAAGAAGAACTTTATATCTTTCTCCTACTTTGTAGAATTCATTAGAAATCTGCTCTTCAAGTGGCATAACAGCTGTTGCTTTTCCTATTTCAAATATTGCACTTCCTCTTTGCATTCTCTGCATTAATGCATTAAATACCTGACCAACTTTTCCACTATACTCAGCTAATATTGCATCTTTTTCAAAATCTCTTATTTTTTGTAATACTACTTGCTTTGCTGTTTGAGCTGCAATTCTACCAAAATCATCTGCAGGTAGTTCTACTTCAACAATATCTCCAATTTTTAATTTCTTTGATATTGCTTGTGCCTGTTTTAGTGATAATTCATAGTTTGAATCTATTACTCTTTCAACAACTAATTTCTTAGCTACTAATCTAAATTGTCCATTTTCAGGATTCATTTCTACAAAAAGATTCTCTTCTCTTCCTTCTGCTGATTCTCCACCTACATAAAATTCTTTTTTATATGCGACAATTATTGCTTCTTTTAAAGCATCATATATTTTATCTGCATTAATTCCTCTTTCAGATGCAATCTGATTTATTGCAGCCATAAAGTCTGTTGATATTGCCATACTATTTACTCTAAAAATTTATTGATAATAACATTCTGATTATATCAGAGGTTATATTAAAGAAAAAGGTGAGTTTTAACACTCACCTAATACAATATAACTTTCCGATTTAGATATTAACAGAATATGGATAGAATGTACAGAGTTATGAATTTAATTGTTCATATAGTTTCTTCTGTTCTTTAGATAGTTTCTTTGGTATTTCTACAATAATTTTTACATAATGATCACCTCTTTGACCTTCTTTTCCTAGTATTGGGGAACCACTATCTCTAAGTCTAAATACAGTACCTGATTGAGTTCCTGCAGGTATCTTCATTTTAATATTTCCATCTATTGTTATAACATCAATATCGCCTCCTAATACTGCATGTGGAACTGATATATTTTGAGTTGAATATATATCAAATTCTCTTCTTTCAAACCTATCGTCTGGTTCAACTTCAACCTCTATGTATAGAGATCCTGACTCTAAGCCATCTTTTGATTCATTCCCTTTACCTCTAAATCTAAGTATCATTCCATCATATGCACCTGCAGGTACTTTAATAGTTATTTTTTCATCCTTTCTTTCCAACCCTGACCCACTACATGTATCACAAGGTGTATCTACTACATTACCTGTACCATTACAGTTACTACACTCTGTAACAAATGCAACTTGTCCCATAAAACTTTGTTGAACTCTCTGTACTCTACCTTGCCCTCCACATACAGAACATTTTTTGGTTTTACCATCTTTACTACCAGTACCATTACATTTATGACACTTGATATCTCTATGAATATTAATGGAATATTCACCACCTTTCATAGATTCCATAAAATCCATCTTTATTCTATATCTTATATCACTACCAGCAGATGCCCTTTGTCTCTGTCTAGTCCCAAAACCAAAACCCTCAAATATATCATCAAAACCAAAACCACCCATGTTCATACCAGAAAAATCAAACCCACTAAAATCATTAAAACCCCCAAATCCTCCTGCACCAAAACCATCTGTTGCTGCATGACCATACTGATCGTAAGCAGCTCTCTTTGAAGAATCAGATAATACATCATATGCATCTCTAATCTCTTTAAATTTTTCTTCTGCACCAGGATCTTTATTTACATCTGGGTGATACTCTTTGGCTAACTTTCTATATGCCTTCTTTATCTCTTTATCACTTGCACCCTTAGATATTCCTAGTACTTCATAATAGTCTCGTTTTTCCATAGTCTAGATTTTAGCAGACACTTCGATTAATTGCTAGATATATTTTTATTAATTTGGAATATAACCCTGTTTATGATATATCTAATATATTATGGAGAGTTCAAATTGGAATATTGAAAAACAAAAATTAAACAAAAAGAAAGCTGAAAAAATTAGAAATGTTTTTGCTGGAATATTTGCAATCATTGGTGTATTAATACTACTTTCTCAGGTATCCCCTGTTCTTTCTAGCTACATATCTGGAGTTATTTATGAATATAGAGCTGGAATACTTGCAAAACCTATACCAGATGCACACAAAGAATATATATCAGGTGATTTTGCATATTACAATCCCGGGGAAAGCTACTTTCAAAACCTAGTTGGTACATTAACAGATATTACAAATACTGATCTTGAGACATCAAGTAGTGTTAGTTTAAAAATAGATCAGTCATATTCTAGAGAAATGAAGATATCAATAAAGGATATAGGAATTAACAATATAATAATAACACCAAATGTTGAGAGCTATGATGAAAATATATATAATAAAGAGTTGAAGAAGGGTGTTGCTCATTTTAAAGGAACTCCTATACCTGGAGATGGAGGAAATTCATTTATATATGGACATAGTGCAGTACCATCATTTATGAATAGAAACAATAATATTCCTGAAGTTATATTCTCAAAATTAGAAAATATAGATATAGGCAATGAAGTTGTGATAAATAAAGAGGGTGAAAATCTTAAATATATAGTAAGAAATAAGAAGATAATTGATCCTACAGATTTTACAGTATTTAAACAGTCCGGAGGAAAAGAGACAGTAACACTTATGACATGCTGGCCACTTGGCATTCCAGCAAAAAGATTAATTGTAATAGCAGAAAAATATGAATAAAAACTTAATATTTATAATAGGTGGTGTATTAGTAGTGATAATAATTGGAATAGTTATATTTGCATTAACAGGAGGAAATAATAACAATGGGAATAATAATCAAAATCAAGTTGTATTAACATACTGGGGATTATGGGAACCAGAATCCGTAATGCAATCACTAATACAGAAATACGAAGCACAAAACCCAGGAGTTAAAATTCAATATGTTCAGAAACCATTTACACAATATGATGCAAATCTATATACAAGAATTCAACTTAATGCAGTCGATAATACCCCTGCTCCAGATATAGTAAGATTAAATAATACATGGTTGTCAAAATATCAAACACTTTTATCTCCACTACCTAATGATAAGATGAGTCCTAATACTTATGCATCAACCTTTTATCCTACAGCCATAAAAGACTATACAGGAACAGATGGAAGAATATATGCAGTTCCATTAGAAATAGATGGCCTTACAATGTTTTATAATAAGAAGTTACTTACTGCAGCAGGCATAACAACTCCCCCAACAGACTGGGATACATTTATTGAAGTATCTAAGAAACTTACTAAAAAAGACTCAAAAGGAAAAATCACACAAGCAGGAGCTGCACTTGGTTCTTCAAAAAATATAATGCATAGTGCAGATATTTTAAATCTTCTTTTTTTACAAAATTCATTTGAAATAATTGATTCTAGTAATAAAGTAGTCAATCTTGAGAGTACAAGAGCAGTATCTGCATTAGATTTCTATACTTCATTTACATCAACTCATAATACTTGGTCTACAGAATTAGGAAATGATTTAGAAGTATTCTATTCTGGGAAATTAGCAATTATGTTTGCACCTAGCTGGAGAGCATTCGATATTATTAATTCTGCACCAAATATAGAATTTGGTGTTGCTCCAGTACCACAGCTTCCTGGAAACACCCCTGTAAACTATGCAATGTATTGGGGAGAAGCTGTTCCTGCAACAAGTAAATATAAAGAACAAGCATGGGATTTCATATTATATTTATCAAGAGCTGAAAATATGAAGGAGATGTATTCAAACTCATCACAGATTAGAGCATTTGGAGAGCCATATAGTAGAGTAGATCTAAATTCTGAATTATTAAATCAACCATATGTTGGTGCAATAATGGAGATGGCCCCAACAATGACTGCATGGAAAATGGGAGAGCAAGGTTATGTAGAAGAAAATCTAAGAACAGCAATTAATCAAGTCAACAACGGAGCAAAAGCTGACGAGGCATTAAGAGAGGCTCAAACCCGTATAAATACAAAGTTAAGCGAGGTTGTAAAATAATCATTGCATTATCATTCAATACTATTGTATATTAGTATTAATGCATAAGAATATTTTTAAAAGAAAATCAAATAATTTTCCACTATTAGTACTATTATTTTTATTTATGTCCATTCCAATAGGTGTTTTTGGACTATTAAATCTTGAGAATTTTGATACTAGAAATAGAGCAGCACAACTTAAAGAAGATTATAAATGTGTTATATCATTCCCTTATGTTAATCCTTCAACAATACCTGTTGATTCAACGGTGCAGGTACAGGTATTAGCAAATATTCCAAATGAGAGTGCAAAAAATTTATCTATTATTGATAAAGATGGTAGTAGTGTATTTAAGAAGACATATACCGAGAGTGTATCTTCAATACAAGAGGTATTTACATTTACAAAGAATAGTACAGGCAGTTATTCACTATTAGGTACACTTGAATCAGATGTTAAATCATATCCATGTATCATGGATAATAATAAAACAATTGCAGTTGTTGAAGGTAATTCAGCACCAATATTTACTACTCTTCCAGCACAAAGTAAGCCATCGAATGCAATTAAAGTTAATGATTCATACGAATATACATTAAAGGTAGAAGATATTGATAACGATACAATAAACTATTCATTCTCATTTACTCCTAATAGTACATGGTTAAAAAGAGCAATTGTTGACAATGGATCAAATGGAAAACTAACTCTTAAACTCACTGGGAAACCAGATAAGCCAGGAAGCTATCTCGCAAACATATTTGTACATGATGGATATCAAAACCATCTAAAAGCTCAATCATGGGTAATAAGTGTAAATCAAGATAAGAATGATATACCAAAGATCACTATCACAAATCCGAAGAACCAAGTAGATATTAAGAGTGGAGAGAAGGTAACTATTAGTTGGAAAGTCGAAGATTTGAATGTTATAACAAAACAAGAGGTGTTTTTGACAAATGATATAAAGAATGAAGATAAATGGATAAAACTCGAGACACTAACAAATAAATATGGAAACTATATATTAGATACTTCTGCTCTAGAATCTGGAAAATACTATGTCATAATAACAGCTACTGACAACTACTCCCCTGCTGCAACAGGTAAAGGTATATCCCCAGTTATAAGTATTGAAAATAATGATAATAATGGACCAGATGATGGAGTAATAATTAGTGATCCACAAGTAATAAATATATCACCATCTAATGAGGCATCCATCAAAAATTTAAGACCAAATATAACTGCAACACTAATTGCAGGTACAAAAGCAAGTATTAAAAGTGATAGCATAAAACTATATCTAGATGAAAAAGATATAACTGAAACAATAAAGATTAATAAGATATCTGATTTTGAAACAACAATTATATATACACCAACTCAAGATTTAACACTTGGTTCACATAAAGTAAAAGTAGAGTTTACAGATTCGAATGATGATAAAGCAGAAAAGGAATGGACCTTTACCGTTGTTCAAGAAGATACTAACTCAGACAAAATTAACATATTAGGATTTGAAATAGATAGAAAGATTTTCTATATAATAATTGGTGGTATTGCCCTACTACTTCTAGCACTCATAATCCCATGGCTATTATACTTAGCTTGGAGAGGATCAAACAAAGATGATGATTATGATATTAACACTGTATATACACAAACTCCTCCTCCATATATTCCTATGTATGATGAGCCAAACAATACATACACAGAAGAAAAACCATATGTTGAGGAAAATAATACATATATACTACCAGAAACAAAAGAAGTAACTACAAATCAAGTAGATAATACTCAGAAGGACAAGACAGAAGAGTATTTTGAAAACAAAATACAACAATATCCATTCACAACAGATAGTACTAAAACAGAAGAAACTGTAGAATACAATCCGATATCAATACAAGAACAACCACAAGAAAGTACAGTTGCAACAATAGAACCAATAGTAGAACAACAAGAATCTCCAAAGAATATAGATCAATATAATACTCAAAGTATAGCCCAACCAATAATTCAAGAGCAGCCTAAGGAGGTAATAATTCCAGAACCTGTACAAGTACCTACACCTACAAATACAACAATTGAAATTAATAACATAGTTAACAAGCAGGATGATAATGAACTACCTGCAATAATAGATGCCTCAGAACCAGAAGATAAGCAATATCAAGAATTACTAGAAATTGCTCAAGATTTTGAAAAGAATCAGATTGAAAATAGTGATGAGAATACAAATAGTGATAATAATGCTCAGTTTAACACCCCAAAACCTGAGTAGAAATATATAAATATTTTGATATAATATCTTCATGAATAACACTAAGTATTTAGAGATAAGAGAAAAATATCTCAAGTTTTTTGAAAAGAATGGGCATAAAATAATCCCATCAGCATCATTAGTACCTGAAAATGATCCTAGTGTACTATTTGTAAACAGTGGAATGTTTCCCCTAGTACCATATCTATTAGGAGAAAAACACCCAGATGGAACAAGATTAACAAATTCTCAAAGATGTATAAGAACAGGTGATATAGATGATGTTGGAGATGCAACACACTGTACAGCATTTGAAATGCTTGGTCATTGGTCGCTAAATGACTATTTCAAGAAAGAAACTATTAATATGACTTTTGATTTCTTTGTAGATGAACTAGGTATAGATCCAAATAGATTATATTCCTCAGTATTTATAGGAGATGATGATGCTCCAAAGGATCAAGAATCTATAGAAATATGGAAGGAAGCATATGCAAAAAGAGGAATAGAGGCCAAAGTTGGAAAAGGAGAAAGAATTCAAGAATATGGAAAGGATAAAAACTGGTGGGGCTTACCTGGTGGTGGTCCTTGCGGTCCTGATACAGAAATATTCTATGATACTGGAAAAGAAAAATGTTCTAATGATTGTCATATTAACTGTGATTGTGGAAAGTATGTTGAGATAGGTAATAATGTTTTAATGCAATATCTCAATAATGGTACAAATCTTGAACCACTAGGAAGACACAATGTTGATTTTGGTGGTGGACTTATCAGACTAGCAGCAGCTCTCCAAAATGTATCATCTATATATGAAACAGATATCTATACTCCAATATATTCAAAAGTAACTGAGCTATCAAATATAGATAATGTCAAATCAAAGAGAATAATTGTTGATCATATAAATGCTGCAACATGGATGATAGCTGACGGAGTAGAACCTGGTAGAACTGAAAGAGAATATATACTAAGAAGAGTCATTCGAAGAGCTATTAGACATGGAAAAAAGATAGGTCTTAAAAACTTCACAAGAATAATTGGTGAAATATGTATTAATCAATTTAAAACTGTTCATCCACTACTTGAAACTAAACAAGAAGACATCCTTAAAACCCTAGAAACAGAAGAGAATAAATTTAATCAAACACTTGAAAACGGACTAAAGGAATTTGAAAAAAGGTATAGTGAGAGTAATAACGACTACTCTTTTGCATTCCAGATGTATGAGACATATGGATTCCCATTAGAATTATATCTTGAAGAACTTGATACAAGAGGAATTAAATATGAAAAAAAAGATGTAGAAGAACAATTTAATAAAGACTTCCAAGAACATCAAGAGAAATCTAGATCAGCATCTAAAGGATTATTTAAAGGAGGACTCGCAGACACATCAGAAGTATCAACAAAATATCATACCCTTACCCACCTACTATTAGCAGCACTCTATGAAGTTGTTGGATCACATATCTATCAAAAAGGAAGTAATATAACTACAGAAAGATTAAGACTTGATTTTCCAAATGATAGTAAATTAACCGAAGAGCAGGTAAAAAGAATAGAAGATATTGTGAACAAACAAATAGAAGAAGGTCATCCAGTTATATTTGAAGAATTACCAAAAGAAGAGGCTATGAAGTTAGTAAAATATGCTGTATTTGATGAAAAATATGGAGATGTAGTTAAGGTATACACAATAGGAGATAAATCCAACCCAATCTCTGTTGAATTATGTGGAGGACCGCATGTTAAGAATACATCTGAAATTGGAAGGTTCAAAATAGTGAAACAAGAAAATGTTTCAGCTGGGGTAAAAAGAATTAAGGCAGTTATACTATGATTCCAAATCCCATAATGGCCATTGATTATGGTAAAAAACATATTGGTATTGCAGTTTCTGATAAACTAGGTATTGTCTCCACCCCTATTACTGTTATACATATAACTCCCAAAATCACATGGGAAAATATAATGGATCAACTAAGAGAGATAATCAATAGCTATAATATACAATCTATCCTTTATGGTATACCTCAAAGATTTGAATCTAATAATAACGAAAATATAGATAGAATTAAAAGATTTATAGATACCATAAATAGTAATCTAGACCTTCCTTATTTAGTATACGATGAAAGCTACTCCACAAAGGATGCAGAGAATGTTATAGTATCTAACGGCAGTACACTAAAAAGGAGAAAGAAAAAAATAGACAGTATTGCTGCTTCAATATTCTTACAAGAATATTTAGATAATATTAAGAAATAACAACAAATGAAATACATTATTAGAATCATTCTTTTTATCCTCTTTATTACATTGCTATTCTTGGCTTATGTATATATGCAATATAACAATATTACATCTAAACCATTCTCAACAGATTCAGAGAAAATTAGGTTTGAAATTAAAAAAGGAGTAACAGGAAATGAGATATTAAGCGAATTGAGTAATAAAGGATTATATCCAGATAACTATATTGACTATCTTAAAGTGTATATAAAACTGAATAATGTACCCAATTTTAAAGAAGGAACATATTACATACCTAAGAATTTAACCCCACCTGAGCTATTTGAATTACTTCAAAACCCACAGAATACTGATATTTGGATAACTATACCAGAGGGATTAAGACTAGATGAAATAGCTAATATATTAGAGAAAGAATATAGTACACAAAGTGAGAGTGTTTTTAAAAAGGAAAAGTTTATACAACTAACAACAGATAAAACATATATTGATTCACTAGAGTTACCATATAAAAATATTAAGACACTCGAGGGATTACTTTTTCCTGATAAATATCTTATGCCTGTACAAGCTACTGAAGATTATATAGTAAGAACTCTACTTAATAATCATTTAAATAAAATAGGTGGTGACTTTAGTTATGAAGATCTTATTATAGCTAGTATGATAGAAAGAGAAGGATTTACAGATAGTGATAGACCAATGATATCAGATATAATTAGAAGAAGACTAAAAGAAGGTTGGTTATTACAAATAGATGCCACCCTCCTTTACTATCACAAAGATTGGAAACATGTAATATATGCAACTGATAAAGAGATTGATCATGCATATAATACATATAAAAAAGCTGGACTACCTCCTACACCTATTTGTAACCCAGGATTAAGTGCTATAAAAGCTTCTTCAAACCCAACTTCTAACAACTATTACTATTACATACATGACAATTCACGACAAATACATTATGCTAGAACATACCAAGAACATTTAAATAATATATCAACATATTTAAGATAATGAATAAAATAATACTTAATAAAGACAACACAATAATTAAACCTAAGAAGAAATTCAATATTTTCTATATAATTCTAGGAATACTATTAATTGGTTTAATAGCATACTCCATTAAAATATTTGCATTTTCAAATAATATTGGGATTAAAATAACTCCTGATGATATTATAAATCCAATAAAAAAAGACCCAGAACTTAAAAGAGATTCTTCAGGGAAATTAACTAATGCATTAATAGTAGGAATAGATACAAGAAATGCATCAAGTGATTTGAGAAATACAGATACAATGATCCTCGCATCATATAATCATGAAACAAATAATGTTTTAATGTTATCAATTCCAAGAGATTTCTATGTAAAGGTTCCAAATGAAGATTGGTATACCAAGATAAATGGGATATACCAACATGGGGAGAATAATAAAGTTGGAGGAATGAATCTTCTTAAGACAGTAGTGCAGGAAATTACAGGTTACGAGATTCAATATTATGGAATGGTAGATCTACAAGGATTTGTAAAAATTGTTGATACCGTTGGAGGAGTAACAGTAAATGTAGAAAACTCATTCATTGATTATAGATATCCAAGAGAAGGTAGTGCTGGTTCAGTATATGAAACAATATCATTTACAAAAGGAGTTCAAAATATGAATGGTACAACAGCATTAAAATATGCAAGATCAAGGCAATCCATTAATCCATTAGAAGGTTCTGACTTTGCTAGGGCAAGAAGACAACAAAAAGTGATTGTTGCACTCAAGGATAAGATCCTTTCATCAGAGACATTATTAAACCCATCTAAAGTACTTGAGATATTAAATACAGTAGAAAAAAATGTAAAACTATCTGAATTTACATCTGAAGATATACAAGCATTAGTAAATCTGGCTCAAAAACAAAAGGAAAACAAATCAGAAATAAGTAGCTTTGTACTCGACCCATCAATTGCTAATTCTACACTTGTAACAGCAAATGGTTTTAACGTTGGAAATCTATATGTAATAGGTCCAAAGGCAGGTTTGAATAATTATACAGAGATTAAAAAATATTTTAGTGCTGTTGCTAACAACCCTATACTATATTCTGAAGATCCAACCGTAATGGTATACAATACTGGCCTTGGAGATAGTGCAAGTAAAGAATATACAAACACATTAAAAAAGAAGTATCCATACATAAATATACAGTACTTAGGTACATTATTTAATGATAAAACTGGAAATGTAATATATAGTCATTCTCAAAAAGAATACTTAAAATCACTTGAGATATTAAGTAGCTCTCTTGATACTAAAGAAATTGGAAGACCAACATATATCAAAAATGACTTAAATGGCGAAAATATAACAATACTACTAGGAAAACAAATAACTAATACAACAACAGAATAATGGTTAAATTAATACATGGAAATGACTATTTCAGATCCATGAATTATGTAAAAAAGAATATAATTAATACAGATATTAATTATGAAATTATTGACTGTTTAGACATAGATGCTTCTATTCTCATTGAAAAAATAGCTACTAAAAATATATTCAACCCAATTGATTTATAT
>CAZJKB010000002.1:0-23903 GCA_964546485.1 uncultured Candidatus Saccharibacteria bacterium
AATTAAATTAATAAATAAAAATGGCAAATTTCGAAAGAACAAAACCACACATGAACATTGGTACCATTGGTCATGTAGATCACGGTAAGACAACAACAGTAAGAGGAATTCTTAATGCTTTTGCAACACAAGAGGTTAAGGAGAAAATGAAAGACAAATTAGATAAGGATCCTATATCAAGAGCAAAAAGTATTACTATTGCAGTAGCTCATGTTGAATTCGAAACAGAAAAGAGACACTATGCATTAGTAGATTGCCCAGGACATAGAGATTATATTAAGAACATGATTACAGGTGCTGCACAAATGGATGGTGCTATATTAGTAGTATCCGCAGCAGATGGAGCAATGCCTCAGACAAAAGAGCATATCCTTCTTGCAAAGCAAGTTGGTGTTCCAAAGCTTATGGTTTATATAAACAAGTTCGGAGAAGCAGATGAAGAGATTATTGAACTTATTAAATCAGATGTTCAAGATTTAATGGGTAAGTATGGTTATGATGCAAATGCACCTATAATAGTAGGTGATTCATTGAAGGCTCAAAATGGAGAAGAAGAAGGTATTGCAGCAATGAGAGAATTAATGGCAGCTGTAGATAATTACTTTGAGGATCCACAGAGAGATGTTGATAAGCCATTCTTAATGCCAATTGAAGATGTGTTCTCAATTGAAGGAAGAGGAACAGTTGTTACTGGTAGAGTTGAAAGAGGAAAGTTAAAGTTAAACGAAGAAGTTGAAATCTTAGGTTTATCAAGAGATGCTCAAAAAACAACAGCAACTGGAATTGAAATGTTCAATAAGAGCATGCAAGAGACAATTGCTGGTGATAATGTAGGTATCTTACTCAGAGGTTTGAAGAGAGAAGATGTAGAGAGAGGTCAAGTATTAGCAGTACCTGGTTCTACAAAGATGCATACTGAATTTAAGGCTGAGGTTTATGTATTAAGTAAGGATGAGGGTGGAAGACATTCTCCATTCGTATCTGGATACAAACCACAGTTCTATATGAGAACTGCAGATGTAACAGGTGAAGTTATACTTTCAGAAGGTGTTGAAATGGTATCACCAGGTGATAACACAACATTCAATGTTAAGTTAATGGAGCCAGTTGCAATGGAAGTAGGATTGAGATTTGCAATTAGAGAAGGTGGTCAAACAGTAGGTCAGGGAATTGTTACAGAAATAGTTAAGTAATTGGTTTTGAAAGTGAGGGCTACGGCCCTCACTATATTTAGTTTATTAATTAAAAATAGCTCTTTATATTATGGGAAATAGTACAGCAAGAATTAGAGTAAAACTTAAAAGTTTTGATCCAGTTGTTTTAGATAGATCAGCTAGAAGTATATTGGAGACAGCAGTTAGCACAGGTGCTAAGGTAGCTGGTCCTATACCTCTACCTTCAAAGAAGAGGGTATTCGCTGTTAATAGATCTCCGTTTATATATAAGAGTTCTATTGAGCATTTTGAAATAAAAACTCATAAGAGAGTAATTGATATAATAGACCCTACACCAAAGACAATAGATGCTTTATCACATCTTGATATGCCTGCTGGAGTAGAAATTGAAATACAATAAAATTATGGAAGTAGTATTAGGAATAAAAAAAGGAATGACAAGAGTATTTAAGGGAGAGAAATCTATACCTGTTACTGTTGTTGAAATATCTGATACTGTTGTATCACATAAAGATGCACAGGGTTTTGAATTAGGTTTTGGTAAATCTAGTAGTAAAGATAGTGCACTTTTAGGAAAATATAAAACAGTTGGATATGTTCCAAGATTAAGAGAGTATTTTATTGGAAATTGTGATTTGAATGTAGGAGATAAAGTTGATGCAAGTACATTGCCTGTTGGTTCTCTAGTTGAGGTAGTAGCAACAACAAAAGGAAAAGGTTTTGCAGGAGTAGTAAAAAGATATGGATTCAGAGGAGGACCTAAAACACACGGTCAATCTGATAGACATAGAGCTCCTGGATCTATTGGTGCTGGTACAACCCCAGGTAGAGTATTAAAAGGTAAGAGAATGGCAGGAAGAATGGGTGGTAAGCAAGTTACATTAAAAAACAAGGAATTAGTTGATTTAGTAGATGGTTATATGCTAATATCAGGCCCTATTCCTGGTTCTAATGGAGATAAGGTAGTTATTAAATTACAGAAATAGATATGGAAAAGAAAGTAGTAAAAAAGACAATAAAGAAAGTTGAAAAGGTAGAGAAATCATTTGATTTTAATCCAAAGGTTTGGGATGTTGAGTTTAATCAAGACTTAGTAGCTCAAGTTCTTTATGTTCAAACTTCAAATGCTAGAACAGGAACAGCTCATGCAAAATCTAGAGATATGGTTTCAGGTGGTGGAAGAAAGCCATGGAGACAAAAAGGAACAGGAAGAGCAAGACATGGTTCTACTAGATCTCCAATATGGGTTGGTGGTGGTGTAACATTTGTACCTAATGAGAGAAATTGGAAAAGAAATATAAATAAAAAGATGATTAAAAAGGCTATTTCAATTATGTTATCTCAAAGATTAAGAGATGGTGCAGTTGAAATAGTAAATATGCAAAGTGAAAAATCAATGAAAGAAATTAGAAGTAACTTAATGAAATTAGTTGATTTAAGAACATATTCATTAGTTGTTAATGAGAGTGAAGAAGTAAAGAAAGCAGTAAATAATGTTGAGAAACTAGATTATAGTTCACCTATGAATCTATCTCTTTTACATATAGTAAAAGCAAGAAAGTTATTGATAAGTGAAGAAGCAGTTAAAATGATTGAGAAAAGATTGTTAAATGAAAAATAATATTTTAATACAACCAGTTCTTTCAGAGAAATCATATGCTAAAGCAAACTCTGAAAATAAATATACTTTTATTGTATCATTAGATGCAACAAAGATAGATATTAAGAATGAAGTTGAGAAGCAATTTAAAGTGAAAGTAACTGATGTAAATATTATATTGAAACCTGGAAAAATGAAAAAAGATTGGGTTAAATTTAAGATGCATAGAAAAGCAGATATGAAAAAAGCAGTTGTGCAACTTAAAAAGGGTGACAAAATTGATGAATTATTAAATGTATAAATATGGCAGTAAAAAGTTTTAAACCAAGAACATCTACATTAAGAGGAACAAAGTTAGCAGATAGATCAATGCTTGTAAAAAGCAGTGGTCCTAAATCACTAACATTACCTAAAAAGAAAAATTCTGGTAGAAATAATCAAGGTAAAATAACAATAAGACATAGAGGTGGTGGTGAAAAAAGAAGAATTAGAATTGTAGATTTTAAGAGAAATAAATTTGATGTACCTGCAAAGGTATCAGGTTTGTATTTTGATCCTAATAGATCAGCTCATTTAGCACTATTGGTATATGCTGATGGAGATAAAAGATATATTCTTGCTCCTAAGGGATTAGAAGTTGGTTCTCAGGTTATATCAAGTGAAAAAGCTGATATTCTTGTAGGAAATGCAATGAAGATAAAGAATATTCCTTCTGGTACAACAGTTCATTCTGTTGAGATTAAACCAGGTAAGGGTGCTGCACTTGGAAGATCTGCAGGTCTTGGAATATATGTTCAAGGTCCTGATACAACTGGAAAGTATGTACAAGTAGTAATGCCATCAGGAGAAATTAGACTAGTTCATGGTGATTGTATGGCTACAGTTGGAACAGTAGGAAATGAAGATTCATTTAATGTTAAGTTAGGTAAGGCAGGTAGAAAGATACACTTAGGTTTAAGACCTGTGGTTAGAGGTATGGCAATGCATGCTGTACAACATCCACATGGTGGTGGTGAAGGAAAAGGTGTAATCGGTAAGGCTAAAGATATTTGGGGTAATAGAATTGGTACAAGAACAAGAAAGAATAAAACAACAGATAGATTTATAATTAAGAGAAGAAGGACTAAAACTAGACCTTTTGCAAAGAAATAATTTAGATAGGTGAAAATATGTCAAGATCAATAAAAAAAGGACCATATATAGATGAAAAATTGATAAAGAAGGTGCAGAAAGCAAGGGAGACAGGTTCATTCTCTCCTATTAAAACATGGGCAAGAGCATGTACAATAACTCCAGAGATGGTAGGTTTGACATTCGCTGTACATAATGGTAAAAAGCATGAAGCAGTTTTGGTTCAAGAATCAATGGTAGGTCATAAATTAGGAGAATTTGCTTTGACAAGAACATTCAGAGGTCATGCAAAGAAGGGTAAATTATCTAAGATTTATGGTAGTTCAGGAAGAGTCGCATAATTTTGAATATTTAAAAGATGGAAATAGTAGTAAAAACAAAAGTTAAAAATGTACAAGTATCCCCTCAGAAGATGAGGTTAGTAGCTAACTTAGTTAGAAATATGGATGTACAAAGAGCAGTTGATGTTCTATCAGTATTAAGAAAGAAAGCTGCATTACCAATGTTAAAGGCATTTAATACAGCAATTGCATCTGCTAAGGAACTACATAATGTTGATGTTTCTGTATTAGAAGTAAAGAGTCTTTCAGTTGATGAAGGAGTTACATATAAAAGAGTTAGATTTGGATCTAGAACAAGAGTTGCTAGAATAAACAAAGAAAGATCACATATTAATTTAGAATTAAGAGTTAAGTAAATATGAGTCATAAAATAGTACCTACATCATTTAGATTGGGAGTAAATAAAAATTGGAAAGGAAGTTGGTATGCAAATAAGAAAGATTTCCCAGCTTTAGTAAAGTCAGATATTGAGATAAAGAAATATGTAGCTAAGACTCTTAATCCAGCAGGACTTGGTTCTATTAGTATAGAAAGATATCCAAATAGAGTAGAAGTAATAGTATTTGTAGCAAAGCCAGGTGTTGCAATTGGAAGAGGAGGAGCAGGAATTGATTTGATTCAGAAAGATATAAAGAAAATTGTTAAATTACCTGTAGAATTAAAAATTAAAGAAGTAAAGAAGCCAGATTTATCAGCAAGAGTAATTGCAAGAAGTATTGCAGATGGTATTGAAAGAAGACAACCATCTAAGCTACTTATTGCATCTGCAAAAGAAAAAGCAATGTTAAGCGGAGCAAAAGGTATAAAAATAATGGTTTCTGGAAGAATCAATAATAACCCACAAGCTAGAAGTCAGAAAGATGCAGCAGGTCCAGTACCAACACAGACACTAAAAGCAAATATTGATTATGCAGAAGAAACAGCAGCAACAAATGACTCTGGATTATTTGGAGTAAAGGTATGGGTCTATAAAAAAGATGATACATTAGATGAAATGAGTAATTAATAATTATGCAACCAAAAAAGACAAAATTTAGAAAAAACTTTAGAGGAAAAATGGGTGGAGTTGCAACTTCAAACATTGATTTAGCATTCGGTGATTATGGATTAAAGACTCTTGAAAGAGGTTGGATCCATGCAAGAGAGATTGAATCAGCAAGAAGAGCAATAACTGGTCATATTAAGAGAAAAGGTAAAGTTTGGATAAAGATATTTCCACATAAGTCCTTTACAAAGAAGCCTAATAACTCAAAGATGTTAGGTGGTAAGGGTGAAATTGAGGGGTATGTAGCAGTTGTTTACCCAGGAAATATTCTTTTTGAATTGAGTGGTGTAGATATGGCAACTGCAAAAGAAGCAATGAGATTAGCAGCTCACAAGATGTCTGTTAAAACTAAATTCATTGCAAAAGAATTAGTATAAAGTTCTTGAGTTAGTATCAATTTATTGATACAATGCAGACTGTTTTATAATATATAAAAAACTGATATGGAAAAGAAAATAAATAAAAGAGCAATAGAAGGAGTTGTAGTAAGTAATAAAATGCAGAAGACTGTTAAGGTTTTAGTAGCTACAAAGAAACAACATCCTAGATATAAAAAGATAGTAAATGTTAAATCAGTTTTCTTTGCACATACAGATAAAGAATTAAATGAAGGTGATAAAGTAGTTATTACAGAGTCAAGACCATATTCTAAAAATGTAAAATGGGAGGTTAAATAATTATGATACAGAGATTATCAAAACTAAAAGTAGCAGATAATAGTGGAGCCAGAGTAGCAAATTTAATTGGTATTCCAGGTTTCTCAAAGAGAAAATGGGCAAAGATTGGTGATGTAGTTGTTGTTTCAGTAAGAGATGCAATGCCTATGTCAGCAGTAAAAGCACATTCAGTAGTTAGAGCAGTAGTAGTAAGAACACAAAAAGAAACAAAGAGAAAAGATGGTTCATATATTAGATTTGATGATAATGCAGTTGTTATACTTGATGGAAAGACAAAAAACCCTAAAGGATCTAGAATATTTGGTCCTATGGCAAGAGAGTTAAAAGAGAAGGGTTTTGATAAAATAATTTCTTTAGCACCGGAGGTACTATAATGAAAATACAAAAAGGAGATAAAGTTAAGGTATTGTATGGAAAAGATTCTGGGAAGATTTCTCAGGTACTTTCTGTAGATCCTGTAAAAAATAAAGTAGTAGTTGAAGATGTTAATGTATACAAGAGAGCATTAAAAGGTGATGGAAAGACAAGAAAATCATCATTTGTTTCTGTTGTAAAACCTGTAAATGCAGCTAAAGTTATGTTAGTATGTCCAGAATGTAATAAAGCAACTAGAATAGGAATGAAATTAGAAGGTAAGAACTATGTTAGATACTGTAAGAAATGTTCTAAAGTATTAAATGTAAAAAAAGTTGAAAAGAAACTAGAGACCAAAGAAGTTAAAAAGAATAAAGTAAGTAAGAAAGAGAATGGCAAGTAGATTGAAGACTCTATATACAGAGCAATATAAAAAAGAATTAATGAAAGACTTGGGTTTAACAAATCCTATGTCTGCACCTGAGATTAAAAAGATTGTTATTAACTCTGGTGTTGGAGAAGCTGTAACTAATAAGTCAGCAATTGATGAAGTAGTTGAGATATTGACATTAATTTCAGGACAAAAGCCTGTTGTTAATAAATCAACAAAAGCTATCTCAGCATTCAAGTTAAGAGAGAATATGGAAATTGGAGTGTCTGTAACACTAAGAGGTGATATAATGTGGGAGTTCTTTGATAAACTAATAAATATTGTATTTCCTAGAACAAGAGACTTTAGAGGTGTAAATCCTAAAGCTTTTGACGGAAGAGGAAACTATTCATTAGGAGTTAAGGAACATACTGTATTTCCAGAGATAGACCCAAACAAAGTACAGAAAATAAGATCATTACAAGTAGTAATAGTAACAAATGCTAAGGATGATAAAAAAGCCAAAGCATTATTAGATAAATTTGGATTCCCATTTGCAAAGAATGTCAACAACAGCTAAAGAAGTAAAACAAAAGAAATTAAAAGTAAAGTCTAAATATGCAAGTAGAGTGTATAATAGATGCTCTCATTGTGGTAGGGCTAGAGGTTATGTTAGACTTTTTGGTTTGTGTAGAATATGTTTAAGAAAATCAGTATCTCATGGTGAAATTCCAGGAGTTAAGAAATCTATTTGGTAATATTATATAAGAAAGAATTATGGTAACAGATACAATATCAGATGTACTTGCTAGAATACAAAATGCAATTACAGTAAAAAAGAGAGAAATAGTGATTCCTAATAACAAGATTACACTTGCTGTAGTTGATGTTATGAAAAAGGAAGATCTATTGGATAACTACAATGTAACAGAAGAAGGAATAGAGTTATCATTGAAATATATAGATAATGTATCAGTAATTGAAAGTTTAAGAAAAATTAGTAAACCAGGTAAAAGAATGTATATAAGCTATAAGGATATAAAACCTGTAATGAATGGAAGAGGTATATCAGTTATCTCAACATCACAAGGAATTATGTCTGGTGCACTTGCTAAGTCAAAGAAGCTTGGTGGTGAATTAATATGTGAAATTTGGTAATCAATGTCAAAGATAGGTTTAAACCCAATAAAAATTGAAGATGGAGTAACAATTGAAGTAAGTAACTCTAATATTGTAGTTAAAGGTCCTTTAGGAGAATTATCTCTTAAATATCCTAACTTCTTAAAGATAGAAGTTGTAGATGGTTCAGTACTATTAACTAGATTAAATGAAGAGAAATTTACCAAATCAATGCATGGAACAATTAGATCTTTAGTTGCAAATATGATTAAAGGTGTTAAGAGTGGTTATGAAAAGAAATTAGAAGTAGTTGGTGTTGGTTTTAGGGCAAAGATGGAAGGTAATGATATTTCTTTGAATTTAGGATATAATCACCCAATAATTGTTAAAGTACCTTCTCATTTAAAGGCAAATGTACCAGATGAGGGAACTATAATAATTAGTGGAATAGATAATCAAGAAGTAGGAAAGTTTGCAGCAAAGGTAAGAGAGTTAAAGAAACCTGAACCATATAAGGGTAAAGGAATTAGATACGAGGGTGAGTATGTAAGAAGAAAGAGTGCTAAGTCAGCAGCAACAAAGAAGTAATATTTAATAAGAAAAAGGAATGAAAACTAAAGTAGAAGCAAGAAAAAGAAGAGTAAAGCACATCAGAAAGATAGTTTCTGGTACTGAACAAAAGCCAAGAGTTTTTGTATTTAAGAGTAACAGATTCTTTCATACAGGAGTTGCAAATGATGAGAAGGGTGTTGTAATACTTGGATCAAAGGCTAAAAAGACAATGTTAAATGTTGAAGAGTTAGGAAAAGATATTGCATCTAAACTAAAGAAAGCTAAATTTGAAACAGCAGTATTTGATAGATCAGGATATAAGTATCATGGTTTAGTTGCAAAGTTTGTAGAAAGTTTAAGATCTAATGGAATTAAAATATAGTTTAGAATATTATGAGTTATAATAATAATGAGAATAAAAAATTAGCAGAAACAAGAACAATCTCTATGAAGAGAGTTTCTAAAGTTACCAGTCAGGGTAAGAGATTAAGATTCAGTGTTATGGTTGTTGCTGGTAATAGAAACGGTTCTGTTGGTGTAGCTATAGGAAGAGGACTTGATACAAAGAGTGCAGTTGAGAAAGCAGAAAGAAAAGCTATAAAGAATATGAAGAAATTGGAATTGATTGGAGATACTATTCCTCATGAGATTAATAATAAGTTTGGTGCAGCAAAGGTTCTTTTAAGACCTGCTAAACCAGGTGCAGGAGTAATTGCTGGTTCATCATCAAGAATAGTTTTAGAATTAGCAGGAGTAGTAAATGTATATTGTAAACAATTAGGATCAAATAATCCTGTAGCAAATGCATATTGTACATACGAAGCTTTAACAAAATTAAGAAGTGCAAGAGTATTAGATAGAATGAAGATTATGCAAGAGAGAGTTGGTTTGAAAGAGAAAATGGATATTGAAAATAAGAAGAAGTTAGCTAAGAAGAAGAAGCTAAATAAAAATAAAATAAGTGCTAAGAAAGATGTTACTAGAAAGAGTACCAAGAAGAACTAATAGAAAATTAGATGACAAGAGATTAGGTAGAGGTTATGGATCTGGAGTTGGTGGTCATACAGTTGGAAGAGGAACAAAAGGTCAGAAATCAAGAACAGGTCATAAATCAACACTATTTTTAGAAGGTGGTAATAGACCATTCTATAAAAGAGTTCCTAAATATAGAGGTTTTAAGAATAATGCAAAGGTAGAATATCAACCAATAAACCTAACAATTGTTGAAAAGCACTATAATGAAGGTGAAACTGTTTCTATTGACAGTCTAAAAGAGAAAGCATTAATAAGAAAAAGAACTACACATGCAAAAATACTAGGTGTTGGTGAGATAACAAAGAAATTAGTAGTAAATGGAGTAGCAGTATCTGAAGTTGCTAAAACAAAAATCCTTTCTAAGGGAGGAAAAATAGAATAGTTCCATACAACACAAATTATGTTAGGAAAGTTTTTTAATACTCTCCTCCAATATGTAAAGACAGAGGAGGTGAGGAAGAAAATATATGTTTCATTATTAATTCTCTTAGTATTCAGAGTACTATCTAAAGTTCCAGTAATTGGAGTTACTGCAGATGCATTAGGTCAATTGTTATCACAAGTACAAAGTATAGGTGATTTAATATCAACATTAGGTGGTGGTGTTTTAGAAACAGCATCAGTAATCGCAGTAGGTTTAGGCCCATATATTAATGCATCTATAACATTACAGCTTCTTACCCCAGTTATACCTAAATTAGCCGAATTAAAAAAAGAAGGTTCTCAAGGAAGAAGGATGATTTCATTGTATACAAGACTATTAACAGTTCCTTTGGCAATATTGCAATCATTTGGAATATACTCAATATTAGTAGGTTACGGATTATTAAGCTCTATCTCTCCTTTTGAAATAGTAGTTATGTCTGCAACATTAACTGCAGGAGCAGTAATTATGATGTGGTTAGGTGAATTAGTATCAGAAGATGGAGTTGGTAATGGAACTTCATGGATTATATTCTTGGGTATTATATCTTCAGTACCAGCAGCAATTGCATCAAATTGGCCATATTTAGATAATTTACAAAAGTTTCTTTTTGTATTATCTAACTTAATAATGATAGGGGTTGTAGTTTTAATATCTGAGGCAGAGAGAAGAGTTAAAATACAATATTCAAGAAGAGTAAATAGTACTGCAGGGACAAGTGATAACTTTATTCCTCTAAAATTAACACAATCAGGTGTATTGCCTGTTATATTTGCAATATCATTCTTATCATTCCCTACATTGGTAGCATCATTTTTAAAGAGTAGAAATATTAGTGATGATATTAATTTCTATTCAGATAAAGTGATTGCATTTATCGATAATCCATGGACACAGAATATAGGTTTAGTTGTTTTGATTATTGCTTTCTCATTATTCTATATAACAATTGTGTTTAATACTGATGAAGTAGCAGAGGATTTACAAAAGAAGGGTGGATTTATACAAGGAATTAGACCAGGTAAGAATACTTCAAAATATCTTAGGTTAGTATCAATGAGATTAACTATAGTTGGAGCAATTATTCTATCATTGCTATCTGTTGTGCCAAATCTCTTACAGTATTTGGGAGTATTTCAGACACCATTAATAACTGGTACAGGACTTTTGATTACAGTTAGTGTATTACTTGATATTAGAAGACAGATAAAGGCAATGAGTGTATCTAGAGATTATTCTCGATATATGTAAATTATTATTATCATATATTATGTATACATATCTATTTCATGGACCATCGGGAGCTGGTAAAGATACTCAAGTAGAGATGATTATGAAGGATTTTGATGTGGAGAGAATTTCTACAGGAGAAATGGTTAGAAGTTTGTTTGAATCTAATGATCCATTAGGAATTGAGGCACATAAGTATTGGGGAAATGGTAAATTTGTACCAGCTGAATTAACATACAAACTCCTAAGTGAGTGGGTTAAAAAATATGATACAAAGAAAGATTGGATATTTGTATCTGTTGTAAGAGATGTAGATCAGATAGCTCTTTTTGATAATTTAATGAATGAACTTGGTAGAAAGCTTGATAAATTTGTACATATTTCAGTAGGTATAGATCATATAATAAAGAGAAAGACTTTAAGAACAATATGCCCTAAATGTCAGGCAACATATCATACAGAATATAAACCTGAGAAAACAAAAGGAATATGTGATTATGATGGAACTACTCTAATTCAAAGGAAAGATGATACTAAAGAAGCAACATTAAGTTTGATTGCAGAGTATAAAAAAAGTATAAACGAGATAATGTTTGAATATGAAAAAAGAAACATATTACTTGATATAGATGGAGAACCCTCAATAGATGAAGTATATAAGGTAATTAAGAATAGTTTAAAATTTAGCCATGAAAAGTAGAGATAATGATAAAATTCAAAAAATGAGAGAAGCAGGAATAATACTTTCTGATATTCTATTAGATATTAGAAATGGAATTAAAATTGGTGTTTCTATGCTTGAATTAGATGAAATAGCAATGAAAAGTTGTAAAAAGCACAATGTAAGACCTGCATTTAAGGGGTATATGGATTTTCCAGCTGCTATATGTGTTGGTGTTAATGATACAGTTGTTCATGGTATTCCTGATAACTATAGATTAGTAGATGGTGATATGTTAAGTGTAGATATGGGTATTGAGTATAAGGGAGTATATTCAGATAGTGCATTTACAACGCATGTTGGGACAATTCCTAAAGAAACAGAAAAGTTCATTAAGGTAGTTCATGATTCATTATATTTAGGTATTGATCAGGCAGTAGTTGGTAATAATGTTGGTGATATCGGTTATGCAATTGAGTCATATATAGTAAAAAATGGATACTCAGTAGTAAAAGAAATGGTTGGACATGGAATTGGATATCAGTTACACGAAGATCCATATATTCCAGGATATGGAAAAAAAGGTTCTGGTAGTAGATTATATGATGGTCAAACAATAGCAATTGAAGTAATTATTAATCAAGGTAAGCCAGCTATATATATTTCTAAGGAAGATGGGTGGACAAGTAAAACAAAAGATGGTATGCTATCAGCACTATTTGAGCATACTGTAGTAGTCGGAAAAAATCCAGAGATTTTGACAAAATGGTAATTGCAAGATTGCTTAGACTCTGATATAATCCGATGATTTTACCTTAAAATTGAGTGAATGAAAGAAAATAGTAAAAATGTATTAGAATTGGAAGGTATTGTAAAAGAGTGTCTTCCAGATACTAAATTTATAGTTGAAGTAGAGGTAAATGGAGAGAAATATCTATTAACAGGATATCTCTCTGGTAAGATGAGGATGAATTATATAAAGATAATGGAGGGTGATAAGGTTACTATTGAAGTTACACCTTATGATCCAAAACAAGGAAGAATAATATATAGACATAAATAAAAATGAAAGTACAAGCTTCGGTAAAAAAAAGATGTGCAAACTGTTATGTTGTTAGAAGAAAAGGTAGGGTTTATGTTTACTGTAAAAAGAATGTTGAACATAAGCAAAGACAAGGATAATTTTATTATTTTATATTAAATGGCAAGAGTAGCAGGAATTGAAATACCAGATAATAAGAGATTATGGGTATCACTAATGAGTATTTATGGAATTGGTGAAGTTACATCCAAGAAGATTATTTCTACATTAAAGTTATCACCTGATGCTTATGTAAAAGATTTATCAGATACTCAGTTAGATGCTCTTAGAGCATACATTGATGAGAATTATGCAGTAGAAGGTGAGTTAAAGCAGAGAATATTTAGGGATATCAAAAGACTTAAAGATATTAGAAGTTATAGAGGAGTTATGCATAAAAGAGGTTTACCAGTAAGAGGACAGAGAACAAGACATAATGCACATACAAGAAAAGGTAAGTCTCAACCAGTGGGTGGTTTAAAGAATAAGATTGAAAAGAAATAATAATATTATATTAAATAACTAAATGGCACAACAACAGAAGAAAACAAATAAAAAAGTAGTTAAGAAAACAGCAAAGAGAACAGTTCTTGCTGGTGTAGTTAGTGTACAATCTACTTTTAATAATACAATTGTAAGTATTTGTGATGAAGAGGGAAAATTGTTAGCACAAGGAAGTCCTGCAAATGTAGGATATAAGGGTTCAAAGAGAAGTACAGCATTTGCAGCTACAAGAGCAGCTCAATTTGCTGGTGAAATAGCAGTTAAGAAATATGGACTCAAAGAAGTTAAAGTATTTATCAAGGGACCTGGTGCAGGTAGAAATGCTGCAGTAAAGGGATTAGATGCCGCAGGATTAAAGGTTACTTATTTAGCAGATAGAACACCTATTCCACACAATGGATGTAGGCCTAGAAAAATGCCAAGAAAATAATTTTATATTTTATTAGTTAATGGGTAGATATACTGGACCAAAAGAAAGATTAAGTAGAAGAGAGGGAGTTAATCTCTTTCTAAAGGGTAGTAGATCTTTTTCACAGAAGTCAGCTTCTGTAAGAAGACCTTTTGCTCCTGGACAGCATGGTAATGCTAAAAGAGTTAGACTTTCAAACTTCGGATTACAATTAAGAGAAAAGCAAAAAGTTAAAAGAATATATGGACTACGAGAAAGACAATTCAAGAATCTTGTTAAAGAAGCTATTAGACTTGCAGGAATTAAGAACTCTGATCGAGGTTTAGAATTACTTACATTACTTGAAACTAGATTAGATAATGTTGTTTATCTATTAGGTTTAGCTTCATCAAAGAATGCAGCTAGACAATATGTAGTTCATGGTCATGTATTAGTAAATGGAAAGAAATTGAATACCCCATCATATGTTGTATCTGTAAATGATAAGATATCTCTAAAGAAAGAAAACCTTTTACCTTTAGAAGTTCAGATTAAAACACCTGAGTGGTTAGCAAAGGATAAGGGAGTTGGTGATGTTTTGAGATTACCAACAAGAGAAGAGATAGACGAAGGTATTAAGGAAAACTTAATAATTGAGTATTACTCTAGATAAATTTATTAATTATTATAAATGTTAGGATTTAATGATATTGTAGTAAAAGTAAAAAAGGAGACAGAAAATACAGGTCTCTTTGAAATATCTCCATTACCTAGAGGATATGGTCATACATTGGCTAATTCATTGAGAAGAGTTCTTCTTTCTAGTTTAAAGGGTGCAGCAATAACTGCTGTTAAAATAGAAGGTGTTGAACACGAATATTCAACATTAGAGGGTGTTAAAGAAGATGTAGTAGAAATACTATTAAACCTTAAAAGAATTAAATTCTTTGTTCCATCTGATGAATCATTTGAAGTAAAATTAAATGTATCAGGAGAAAAGGTAGTTAAGGCTTCAGATATAGTTGTATCAAATGGAGTACAAGTAACAACTCCAGATGTAGAGATTGCAACATTAACATCAAAGAAATCTGAATTAAAAGCAACTATTGTTGTTGAATCAGGAGTAGGATATAAGATGGCAAATGAAGGTGATAGATCAGATAAAGGAATGATTCCTCTAGATGCAGACTTTACACCTGTTACATTTGTTAGATTTGAGGTAAATGATGCAAGAAAAGGACAACAAACAAACTTAGATTCCGTAGTTATAGAAATTGTAACAGATGGAAGTATTGCACCAAAGCAAGCATTAATAGACTCTGCAAAAATAGTTCAAGAATTTGCAGGTAAGGTTATGACAGCTCTTGGAATTGCAAGAGAAGAAGTTGAGAAGTTAGCTGAAGAATCAGCAGTATTGGAAACACAGACACAGGAAGCAGGAAATGTTATGGATGAAGTAAGTAGTTGGAAAGTTGAAGATTTGCCAATATCTAAGAGATCTAAATCAGGTCTTTTAGCAGGAGGATATAATACAGTTGCTGATATGAAACAAGCAACAGTAGCTAAGCTCTTAGAATTACCAGGTTTTGGTAATAAATCTCTAAATGAGGTTGTTGAGCTTATGAATCAATATGGAATTGAAATTAAGAGTGAATAATTATGTATAAAAGAAGAAAATTATCAAAATTAGGTAGAAAGACTTCTCATAGAAATCTTATGATTAGAGGTCAATTACAGTCTATCATTAAATATGGACATGTAACTACAACAACATCAAGAGCTAAAGTATTAGTTTCTAATGTTGAAACATTAATGACTACAATACTATCAACAGATGGTTTTGAAAGATTAAGAAGACTATCAGCATTAAAAGTTGATAGAGATACTTTAACTAAATTTGTTAGTTATGTATCATCATCTAGACCTAAGATATCTATTATTAAGGTAGGAATTAGACCAGGTGATAATACAGAGAAGAGTTTGGTAAAAGTTGAAGGTTGGAAAGAAGAATCAAAGAAGAAATCAGTAGTGAAGAAAGAAACAAACACAGAGAAGAAAGAAGAAAAGAAATCAGAGATAAAACCAAAGAGTACAAAAGCTACAAGTAAGATAGCAAAAGTATTTACTGGTAGTAAAGAGAGATCTAGATCAAGATCAGGACTATAATTTATATAATTAGATAGAATGCAAAAGACAACATATATTAAAAAAGAAAATGTAAAAAGAACATGGTATCTTGTAGATGCTTCAAGTAAGGTTCTTGGAAGATTAGCAACAGAAGTTGCATCTCTTCTATTAGGTAAGAATAAAGTTGAGCAAACTAATGGAGTAGATGTTGGTGATTATGTTGTAGTAGTTAATGCAAGTAAAATAGAATTAACAAGAGGTAAGGAAGTTAAGAAAATGTATTATAGTCATACAACACATCCTGGAGGATTTAAAGAAACTAGATACGATAAGTTGGTTCAGAAAGATCCAACAGCACCTCTTAGAATGGCTGTTTCAAAAATGATTCCAAAGAACAAATTGAGAGATGGTGTATTATCTAGATTATTTATCTATGCTGATGAAAATCATAAACATGAAGCTCAGCAACCAGTTAAACTTTAAATTATATAACTAATTGAATATGCAAAAGTATTTTGAAGGAATAGGAAGAAGAAAAACATCAATAGCTAGAGTTAGAATATATGAGGGAAAAAGTACATCTACTATAAATGGTGTCCCTGTAAATGAGTATTTTAAAGAAGAAGGATATGATCAAGAAACTGTTAAACCATTATATACAGCAGGTTTAGAATCAAAAATATACTTTACAGCAACAGTTGAGGGTGGTGGTACAACAGGTCAAATTGGAGCTATAAACTTAGGATTAGCAAGAGCACTTGTTGAATATGATGAATCATTAAAATCTTCTCTTAGAAAAGAAGGATTTATTACAAGAGATCCTAGAATGGTTGAGAGAAAGAAATATAATCATCCAAAAGCAAGAAAGAAATTCCAATTCTCAAAGAGATAGGTATGTCGTCACAAGGTGTCTGTTATTCTGTTTCCGAATTATTTGGAACATTATTTGGTAATCCTCTCGGTTTTTCAAGTGATCAATATATTGATAATTATAATGGTGAACTCCCATTTTGGATGGTACCTTCAGCATATCGACAGAATAATATTCTCGATATTCAAACATTAGGTTTTCAACTTACTGATCCTAAATATCTAAAGCTTGTATTTCAAACAAATAGTAAGATTGAGGATACTGAACCTGTCTATGTAAAAGACTATATTGGTCCAAATGGTTGTGTATATATTGAGAGAGATATCTATGATGGGAATGGTAATATCCCACCTTTTATAGTTGAAAGAATCATTGCATATTGCCCTGATGATGAGAATCATGCAATTGTATACTATACTGTTGTTCAAGAAATTTCCCCCAGTGAATACGAGATATATAGTTATGGTATATCCATGTTACCTCAAGATACCGCAATTGGAAATAATCAATTATGGTATTTAAAAAGAAGAATTTCATCCACATTTGAAGATATGATTAATAGTCCAATTCCGTTAGAAGAATATATTTTTAGTATATCTAGATAACTCTTGTTTTCATGCTCAACTATGATATATTAAAAGTATTAATATAATACATAAATTATATGTTAAATAATACTCAAAAGGTTATGCTTATCGTTTTAGGAGTCCTTGTTTGTATTGGTACAGGACTTTATATTTTCCTTTCTCAATTAGAAAAAGGATACTCAGGTAATCAGGCAACAGATATGAAAGGAATTCCTGTATCAGATAGAGATGTATATTATGAGGAATCACAATCTCCAAGCACAAATGATGGAGGTGCAAGTAACTTAAAGGATCAGAAATTAATTAAAACAGGTAGTGTATCAATGACTGTAAATGATTTCGATGATACAGTTGATAAAATAAAATCATTATTGAATGATACAAAAGGTCTTGTTGTATCCTTAAATGATACAGGAGAGTTAGAAACAAGAACAGTAAATATAAGTGTAAAAGTTCCAGCCAATGAATTTAATAATACAATGAATAAACTAAAGGAATATGGTGTAACAGTTCTTTCTAGTACTGAGAATAGTTCCGATGTTACAATGACATATTTAGATTTACAAGCAAGATATAAAACTAATTTAGAATTAGAAAAATCATATATTTCTCTATTAAGTAAAGCAAGTAAGGTATCGGAAATGTTGGAAATACAAAGAGAGCTGAATAATGTAAGACAACAGATAGAATATATACAATCACAAATAAAGTACTATGATTCTCAGATTGATATGAGTGTAATATCTATTAAATTGACATTAAATAGTGAAGCATTAAGTCTATCTGATGATAGTTGGAAACCAGTTGGTATCTTTAGAGAAGCCATACAAGCACTCCTATTAACATTAAAGGGTTTTGTATCTATATTAATATGGGTTGTTGTATTCTCTCCATTGGTAATAATTCCTCTTCTAATAGTACTATTCATTAGGAGAAGAAAGAAATAGTAGTGTATAATATACATGTACTATTCCAAACAGTAGCTGTGTAGTATTTTCTACATAGAGGAAAGTCCGGACTTCATGTCTGTTCCGAACACAAAATTCGGAGTAGGTGCCAATGAAAGTTGGATAGGAGTGATCTTATGGATAAAAGGGCAACAGAGAATATACCGCTCTAGAAATAGAGTAAGGGTGAAAAGGTAGAGTAAGAGACTACCGCATATATTAGTAATAATATATGGCACTGTAACCCCCACCTGAAGCAAGGTGTCTAACCACCGCATAGATAGATTACTGTATAAACAGAATTCGGCTTATGGAATAGTACAAATAATTAATGATATAATTTAATATATAAATTAGATAATAAATAGTTATGGATATTAAAAATATGTTTTATCAATTATTTCCAGTAGAAGATAAGATAAAGAAACTATTATCTATGGTAGATGCAGATGAAGGAACGAAGGTAGAGTTTGAAAAGAAATTAATAGAATTAGTTTTAATGAAATTTCTTGAGCAAATAGAACTAGTTATGGATGAAACAGATAAGGAATATGTTGAAAACATGATTGGAGATATGCAAGGAAATCCAGATCAAAATACAATAATGAGATTTCAGAGTATATTTCAACAACCAAAGTTTAAAGCAGTATATGATCAATATCTAGCAACTGGGATTGATAAACTACTTCTTGATATTGAAACAATGGCAAGAAAAGGTAGTTAATTATATTTGAAACTCTTTACCTTTAATAACAGTTTTCCCTTCTTGTTGAATATCTATTAATTCAAATACTGTATTGCTCTCCTTGGTACCAATAAATAATTGAGATTGTATCTTTTTCATCTCACCTGGATTTAATGTAATACCGTGAACTAATTTAGCATTATGAATAATAATTCTTTTATCATTATACATAAACCATGTTAATGGCCAAGGAATATATGCCCTAATCTTTCTATCTATTTCAATAGGATCATCATTTCTAAAATCAACAATAGCATTATCTTTGGATATATCAGCTTTAAAACAGAATGTTGCTAAGCTATTATCTTGCTCATATTCTTTTAAATTCCCATTACACCAATCAAATAGATCATTAGGCAGTACATTACAACTCATCTCAACTAGTCTCTCTCTTAGTGTTTGATTCGTATCATTATCATTAATATTAGTTTTATATATCTTTAATATTGGTCCTGCATCAAGTTTATCTATCATTCTTGTAACAGTAATGCCAGTCTCTTTTTCTCCTTTAAGTATTGCCATCTGTATTGGTACTGCTCCTCTATACTTAGGTAATATTGAAAAGTGTATATTAATAGCTTTATATTTAGGTTCTTCAAGAAAGAATTCAGGGATAATCTCTCCAAATGCAATACATACAATTAACTCTGGATTATATCTATCTAATATCTCTCTATACTTATCTTTACTATTCTCTGTATGTAATACCTCAATACTATTATCTATACAATATTGTTTTAATTCAGTAGGAGTTAATACTTGTTTTCTTCCTACAGGTTTATCTGGTTGAGTTATACATGCTTGTATATTAAACCTACCATCTTTAATTATACTTTCTAGTATCTTAACTGATTGCCAATTAGATCCTAAGAATATTGTATTTATCATAATTAATTATAGCACTAAATCATAAATATAAGATATAATCCATTCATGCATATATCACAATTTACATACCAGTTACCAGAAAATCTAATAGCGAAGTATCCTCCTAAAGTTAGAGGAACTACTAGGCTTATGGTAATAGATAGAAAAACAGGAAACATTTCTCATAAACAATATTCTGATATCCCTTCATATATGAATAAAGGAGATATTGTTGTATTAAATAATACAAAGGTTGAGAAAGTTAGAGTATTTTTAAAGAATAAAAGGAATAATAGAAAGGTACAATGCATAATATTAACAAAAATATACTTAGGAGAAGGAGACAAAGAATACAGAGAAGCAGTATTGGGATGTAATAGAAAGATTAAAGATGGAGATATACTAATATCAAATAATGGATATGAATTAGAAGTACAACATAAAGTAATGGAAGCTGTATTTCTTTTAGCATCTGATATTGGAATATTTGATAAGCTAATATATGAAGAAGGACATATACCTTTACCTCCATATTTAAATAGAGAAGATAATGGTGATGATTATGTAAGATACAATACTGTATTTGCTAAGTATGTAGGGTCCTCTGCAGCCCCTACAGCGAGTTTAAACATTACTAAGGATATGTTAGATACTTTTGATAAAAAAGGAGTTAAAAAAGTAGAAGTAAATCTTGAAGTAGGATGGGGTACATTTGCACCAATTAGAGAAGAAGAGGTTGAAAATCATAAAATACATACAGAAAGAATATCTGTATCTAAAGAAACATCAGAGAGTATTAATAATAGAAAGGGAGATATCTGGTGTTTTGGAACTACAGCTACTAGAACATTAGAATCAGTAGTAAAGAATGATATTGTATACCCATATGAAGGTAATACAGATATATACATATATCCAGGTTATAATTGGAAAATAGTTAATCATTTAATAACTAATTTTCATGCTCCACAATCTAGTTTAATGGTAATGATTAGTTCATTTATGGGTTATGATTTAATGATGGAAGCATATAATATAGCAATTAAAGAGAAGTATAATTTCTTAAGCTATGGTGATAGTATGATGATTATATAAACATGAAAGAAAAAACTATATTTAAAGGTAAACAGGATATAATAAATTTCTTAAATACTAATTATAGAGAACTAAATAATATTCAAAATATCTCTAGAATATCAGGAGGTAGTGCAAATCTATTTAAAATACATACAGATAATAATATTTATGCATTAAAAGAATATCAATCAAATGTTAGTCTTGAAAGTATATTATCTGAAATAGAAGTGGTTAATATACTGAGTAATACTGATATTCCAGTAATACCTTTTTTAAAAAATATTGAAGGTAATCAATATACAATATTTAGAGAGAGAAACCTCCAGCTATTACCCTTCATACAAGGAGATATATATGATAATAATGAGATAGGTGGAGAGAAGTTAATAAACATATCTAATATGTTAGGAAAGATAGTATTTAATTTAAAAGAATATAATAAATTTCCAGTATGGAGAACAGATATCGAAAATAATAATAGATTGGGAAAGAAAATTGAAAAATTAAATATATTAAAGAATGAATTAATAGTAGAAAATAAATATCCTGAGTTAATAGAAGATATAGATAAAAGAATAGATATCTGTGGTGAAATAAATAAGATTAAAATAGATTTTAGTAAATACACTTGGTTAAATAGTCATGGTGACTACTCTGTAATCCAACTATTATTTAAAGAGAATAATATATCTGCTGTATTAGATTTTGCGAGAGTATCTAAATTACCAATTGTTTGGGAGATAGTTAGATCATATACTCAATCATCAATATCATGTAAAAATGCAAATATAGATATTAATGAATTTATACAATATATAAATATATTTCAACAATATATTAAATTAAGTAAATATGATTTAGAGAATATGCTAATACTATATTTAAATCAATTAGCACCTGCAAGTTATGGATATAAAGAGAAAGAGAGAGAGGATAAGGGGTTATATCGATTTGGAAGATGGAGGACTAAATTAGCAATACATATATTTGAAAATTATAGAGAATTCTCAAGTATTATTTTAAAAAACTGTAAATAAATACTGTATAATACATTCATTATGAATATATCAGAATTTGGTAAACAACCTATATTTCTTCCAGATGCAACTAGAGGTGCAGTTAGAGGATTAACAACACAACAATTAAAAGATACAGGAACTAAAGCATTAGTAACTAATACACTACACCTATTAATATCTCCTGGAGCAGATAGAATACAAGAATTAGGAGGTATAAAGAAGCTTATGAATTGGGATAGTATTGTATTAACAGATAGTGGAGGATTTCAAGTCTTCTCGCTATTGCATACAGGTAGATGGCAAGGAAAGATAGATAGAAATGGAGCAACATTTAAATCTCCTAGAGATGGTAAATCATTTACATTAACACCAGAAAGTTCAATCGAGATACAAATGAAGATAGGTAGTGATATTTTGGTAACTTTAGATGATTGTCGAAAAGCTGATATAACTAGAAAGCAGGCTCAAGAATCTGTTGAACGAACATTAGAATGGACATATAGATCAAAGAAACATTTTGATAAATTAAAAGGACATGAACAAGGAAAACTACTCTCATGTGTTGTACAAGGAGGAAATTTCTTAGATTTAAGAGAATATTGTGCTAAAGAATTAACAAAGATGGGATTTGATGGATATAACTTTGGAGGATATGTAATTGGTGATGACGGAAATCTTGTAACTGAAGAACTTAAAGTTGTACTTGAAAATACACCTCAGGATAAGTTTAAGTATGGCATGGGAATAGGAAAACCAGAAGATATAATTAAATGTATTAAGATTGGATACACAGTATTTGATACAGTATTAGTAACTAGAAATGCAAGACATGGAACTCTGTATTCCTTTGATATACCTGAGGAAAAAGGATATATGTTAAGAATCAAAAATAGTGAATATGCTACAGATATGTCACCTATAGATAGTACATGTGATTGTGAAGCATGTAAAAACTATAGTAGAGCATATATACATCAAATGATAAGAGTTGGAGAAATGACAGGATATACACTTACAACAATACATAATTTAAGGTTTTATCAAAGATTAATAGAGAAATGGAAATCATATTAATAGGTGGGTCTCCCTTATCAGGTAAATCTACATATGCAAAAAAACTATCTAAAGAACTTAATTGTAGCTATATATGTACAGATGATTTGAGAAGTACTATGCAAGATTTTGCGAGTAAAGAGAAATATCCCGATCTATTTTATGGTACATTAGACGGTAATGCATATGATGCTGAATTGTTTTTTTTAAAATACTCTGTTAGGGATATATTTGAAAAAGAATGGAAACAATGTATTTGTACTCAGGATATAATAATTTCATACATAAGGCATGCTCAATATTCATATGATTGTTTAATAATTGAAGGACATGCGCTATTTCCAACATTTATAAAAAAGCTCTATAGTTTATTTCCCAATATTAAATTCTCACATAAGGTGTTTTTTCTAGATGATGTAGGTGAGATTCGAACTAGAATATTTAAAAGAGGTTTATATGATAATGCGGATAGTTATGATGATAAATACAAGGAAATTGAAGTAGAATGGGTTAAATTATTCAATCAAAGGTTATTGGAAGATCAAAGAACTCTTGAAAAATAGCATAATCACAATTGTACTATTTCTCTTCTACTTGTACTTTAATCTTTTCTTTATTTATTGTTCTTAATCTTGCAATTTGTATTCTCTTAACTTCTTTTTCTATAACTCCCTGTAATCTTGCAAATTCTGTGTCCGAAATATCTGTTGCATTCTTAATATATTTTTCAGCATTCTCTTTTGCTTGTATCGCACTCTCTATATCTATTTCACTTGGGAATTCAGATGTATCACACATGATATATATATTACTATCTCTTTCAATTCTAATAATACCTGAAGATATAAATATATATTCTTTATTATGATCTTCTAGTTCTATTTCTAATTCTCCTGTATCAAGAAGTGATATGAGAGGATAGT
>CAZJKB010000002.1:24003-30070 GCA_964546485.1 uncultured Candidatus Saccharibacteria bacterium
TCTTCTAGTTCTATTTCTAATTCTCCTGTATCAAGAAGTGATATGAGAGGATAGTGGTCTTTTCTAACTGTAATAATTCCTTGTTTTGTAGGTATGGTAATACTATATACAGATGTATTGGAATATACTTCACCTTTTGGATTAATAACATTAAGATTCATATTATTTATTTACTACTGTATCTATACTACCTTTCATATAAAAGTCTTGTTCTGGAATTTCATCATGCAAACCTTCTAATATTTCTTTAAAACTTCTTATAGTATCTTCAAGTTTAACATATGCTCCCGATACTCCTGTAAATCTTTCTGCAACAAAGAATGGTTGTGAGAGGAATTTTTGTATTTTTCTAGCTCTTGATACTACTAATTTATCACTATCTGATAATTCTTCAATGCCAAGTATAGCTATTATATCTTGTAGATCTTTATATTTTTGTAGTATATTTTGTACTCCTCTTGCAACATTATAGTGTTCTTCTCCTACTGTATCTGGAGAGAGAACTGTACTTGAGGATTCAAGTGGATCTACTGCAGGATATATTGCTAGTTCTGCTAAAGCTCTACTTAAAACAACTGTTGAGTCAAGATGTGTAAATGTTGTTGCTGGTGCAGGATCAGTAATATCGTCAGCAGGTACATATACTGCTTGTATTGATGTGATAGAACCTTTTGTTGTTGAAGTTATTCTTTCTTGTAGCTTACCCATTTCAGTAGCTAATGTAGGTTGATATCCTACTGCCGATGGAATTCTTCCAAGTAATGCTGACATCTCTGCACCTGCTTGTGTAAATCTGAATATATTATCTATAAATAATAATAGATCTTTGCCGTCATTATCTCTAAAATGCTCAGCCATTGTTAAAGCTGTTAGTGCAACTCTTGCTCTTGCTCCCGGTGTCTCATTCATTTGTCCAAAGACTAAAGCTGTTTTGTCTAATACATTTGCATCTTTCATCTCGTTATATAAATCATTACCTTCTCTTGTTCTTTCCCCGACACCTGCAAACATAGAATATCCTCCATGCTCTTGTGCAATATTTCTGATGAGTTCTTGAATAATGACTGTCTTTCCAACTCCTGCACCTCCAAATAGTCCTACTTTTCCTCCTTTTAAGAATGGACATAATAGATCTATCACCTTAATTCCTGTCTCTAATACTTCATAACTTGTACTTTGATCTGCAAACTCTGGAGTTGGTTGATGAATAGATCTTGTTGTTGTTTCCTTTATTTTATCTCCTTTATCTATAGTATCTCCTGTTACATTAAACATTCTTCCTAGTGTAATTTTTCCTACGGGTACAGATATTGGTTTGCCTGTATCTATAACCTCAATTCCTCTAGAAAGACCTTCAGTTGGGTTCATAGAAATAGTTCTTACAGTTTTATAATCTAAATGTTGCTCAACCTCCAATGTAATTTCTCTATCCTCTAGTTTAATTTCTAAAGCATTAAATATCTCTGGTAGTTTCTCACTAAATTCTACATCAACTACAACCCCAATTATTCTTTTTATATATCCTTTCATTTTCTTGTTTAAGTAATTATATTAATTAATATTTTGTATAGCTTCGATACCTGCAACAATTTCAGATACTTCCTGAGTTATTAATGATTGTCTTCCTTTATTGTATGTAAGATTAAGTGAGTATCCTAAATCATTAGCATTATCAGAAGCATTCTTCATAGCTATCATCCTACTAGTATGTTCACTTGCACTTGAATCTAAGATAGCTTGATATATTTTAGTATCTATTGTTTTCAGAAGTATATATTCCTGTAATTCACTTATATTTGGTTCAATTAAGTAATCCTCATGATTTTTTTCCTCTTTTTTTTCATCATTTTTATTTTTAAATGGCAATAGTTTTTCAATTATTATGTTCTGTAAACTACTACTCTGATAGTTCGTATATATAATAATTACTTCATCAATTTCATAATTAATATATTTATTCACAATATTTCTAGATATTTCAAAACTCATATCATATGAAGGTGTCTCATATACTCTTTCATATATCCCTAAGAGTTCAAGATTATTATTTTTTGCAAACTTAGCACCTTTTTTTCCTAATGATATAACTTTAATATCTCTAGTATTGTATTCTTGCTTATATTTAATATAGTATTGTTCTGTTGCCTTTAATATATTTGTATTAAAACTCCCACATAGTCCTCTATCTGATGTGAGTATTAGAAAAAGTGTATTTTTAATCTCTCTATTTTTTAATATGATAGGGCTTTGCTCTGTAATCTCAAGTGTATTTGTAAATCTATTATTTGTGTCAACAATCAAATCACTATATTTCTTTGATTCTAATGCTAAATTAGAAAACTTTTGCTTTTTTACTGCAGAAATTTTTTCCATAGATCTTGTTATCTTATGGGTATTCTTAACTGATCCTAATCGACTTTTTATTGCTTTTGTATTAATACTCATCGCTACTAAAGAATTCTTTACATAATGTATCTATTTCTTTTTCTACTTCTTCGTTCCATATTCCATCAAGAAGTGTGTGAGATAGTTTTTCATGATTCTTTCTCATATAATTAATCAGATTATTCTCTTTATTCTTAATTTCAGTTATTTCAATATTATCAAAGTATCCATTATTAACTGCATAGGTTGAGATTACTTGTGCATCAAGAGAGTATGGCTCATATTGATTCTGTTTTAGCAATTCGATTGTCTTTTGCCCTCTGTTTAATTGAGATTTTGTATTATTATCTAAATCACCAGCAAACTGTGAGAATGCTTCTAGCTCTCTATACTGTGCTAATGATATTTTTATCTTTCCTGCAACTTTCTTCATAGCTTTTGTTTGTGCTGCACTTCCTACTCTTGATACAGAAAGTCCAACATTAATTGCAGGTCTTATGCCCTTGTTAAATAGATTGCTTTCCAAAAATATCTGTCCATCAGTTATACTAATTACATTTGTTGGGATATATGCTGATATGTCTCCTGCTTGAGTTTCAATAATTGGAAGAGATGTAATACTACCTGCTCCTAATTCATTACTTAATTTAACTGATCTCTCAAGTAGTCGTGAGTGTAAGTAAAAGACATCTCCAGGGAATGCTTCTCTTCCAGGGGGTCTTCTTAATAGTAGTGAGATCTCTCTGTATGCAATTGCATGTTTAGATAAATCATCATATATTATGAGTACATCTTTCCCTTTATCTGCAAAATATTCTGCTATAGCTGATGCACTAAATGGCGCTAAAAACAGTAGAGGAGCGGGATCTGATGCACCTGCTGCTACAACAATCGTATTTTTCATTGCATCATACTTCTTTAATCTCTCAACAATATTTACAATCTTAGACATCTTTTGTCCTATTGCTACATAAATTGAAATTACACCGGTATCTTTTTGATTTATTATAGTATCTATCGCTAATGCTGTTTTACCAGTTTGTCTATCACCAAGTATTAACTCTCTTTGTCCTTTACCTATTGGAACTAATATATCTATTGCTTTAATACCTGTTTGAAGTGGTTGATTTACAGGTTGTCTATCTAAAACTCCAGGTGCAAGTTTTTCAATTGGATAATATGTTGTGATATCTGGATTTTCTTTTCCATCTATAGTTTCACCAAGTGGATTAATAACTCTTCCAAGTAGAGATTCATCAACAGGTACTGATACTACTTGTTTTGTTCTTATTACTCTATCTCCAGTTTTTATCTTTGTATAATCTCCAAGTATTATTGCTCCTACTTCATTCATATCAAGATTAAATGCTATACACTTAATATTATTCTCAAACATCAATATCTCTTGATTCATAACTTCTTTAAGACCAGAAATACTACATATTCCATCTTTAAGAGATATAACTTCTCCAATTTCATTTATTGAAGACTCTGCTTTAAACTCTTTAGTACCTCTTTTAAGATCATCAATAACTGAATCTTGTGAATGAAGTTTAATATTATCTATATGACTCTGTAATGCCATTAACCTAGACTTATAACTTTCATCAAGCATCAAATCATTTAGTTTAATAATATATCCACCTAATATCTCTTTATTCTCTGTGATAACTATCTTGGTGTTCTTAAAGTATTTACTAATCTCTTTTTCTATCTCTTTACTCTGTAATATTGAATATACAATAATACTAATATCATTAATTTCTAAATTTCTATTCTTTTTAAGAAATTTACTTAATTCATTCATGTTTAATTTTTAGTAATCTTAGATTCTAATTCTTTTGTTACAATATCCGAAACATTCTTTTTAACATCTTCTAATATTTTTTCTTTAGCCCTATTTGCTTGAAGATTTGCTTTCTCTACCATTTGTTGTGATTCTTTTATCGCTTCATTTTTAATCTCTTCTGATATGCTTTTTGCTTCTTCTATTGCCTCCTTATACATCTCATCTCTTCTGTTTTTTGCATCTGTAATGATTTCTTTTCTTTTTGCCTCTGCATTATCTAATTGTTCTTGTGCCAATCTTGCATTATCTAAACCTTCTTTAATAATTCTTTCTCGCTCATCTATAATTGCAACAACTTTATCAAATAAGAATTTTTTTAATAGAAAGAGAAGAACTAAAAAGTTGACTAAATTAAAAAGAAATACATGCCAATCAAAACCCACATTGCTTAAAATACCTAATATATCCATATATCTATGTATTTAATTATAATGTAAAGAATGCAACTAAAGCATAAATAGCAGTTGATTCTGTAAGAGCAATTGCAATAATCACTTTACTGAATAATGAATTCTCTAAACTTGGGTTTCTACCAATTGCATCAAAAGCTGATCTTGCTATACTTGCTTCAGCTAAAGGTGTTGCAATCATAGATAGTATTATTAATCCTTTTACGATTAATTTTATTGATTCTGCATCCATAAATAAAATATAAAATAATTTAAATTTCTTCTTTCAGTGCACTAGATAGATATGAACTAACTAATGCTCCAAAAACAATCGCCTGTATCACTCCACTTAAGAGCGATAATCCCATCATTGGGAGTGGTAAAAATAATGCAAATAGACTCATGAGTACACCTTGTAATAGCTCACCAGCAAACATATTTCCAAATAATCTTAAAGATAATGATATGATTTTAGCTATCTCAGAAATAATATCTAATATACCAATAAATGCATCAATTAAGCTCATTAAACCACTTCCAATTCCTTTACTAAATCCAATAATAATCTGTTTAATTTTTATATACTTAAATAAGTAATTGAATGGAGTTAGTTTGTATATACTGAATAATTGTGCAGCTACAACAGATATAACTGCTAAGGCCATTGTTGTATTAATATCATTTGTCTGAGATCTAAATATTGGTATTTCTAAGTATGTAAATCCAGTAAGTATAGGTAGGAAGGTTAGTATAATATCTGATACTAATATCAGAATTATTAATGAGAATACAAAAGGCATTATTTTTTTAGATATATTTTCTTCTCCTGCTATTTGATTAATTAATCCTTTAACAGTATTAAATATATATTCAATAAGTATTTGAAATTTACTTGGATTTTTAACACTAAATCTACTAACAGCAATAAATAGTATTATGAATATAATTATATTTATAAAACCCATCATCATTGTACTTGTAATTGGCATTTCAAAAATATAACCTAAATGGTTTGCTGTAATTGGTAATGGCTCTGAAGGAATATTTAATTGCATATATAATTATTTACTTAGATTACTCTTCTTTAATATTAGTAATACTGAGATTATTGATATTACATATGAAATACCAATACTTGATATATATCCGTATGGAGATATATCAAATCTATTATCTATATACTTACCAACTAGTGTCCCGATAATTGCAGAAATAACAAAAAATAACATCATTAAAAATGCATATTTGAGAGATTTTATATATATTTTTTTTGATTGGTTGTTGTCCATAAATACGAATGGTTAATCTACTAGTTTTATATAATTGGATAACTGGTGGATTATAACGAATATGATTATTATTTACAAGCATAGATATGTATTAATATAGCATACTATGGTATAATATAGTCTTTTACTATAAGATCATTAGTAGCATATATGAT
>CAZJKB010000002.1:30170-31927 GCA_964546485.1 uncultured Candidatus Saccharibacteria bacterium
AGTTTGATATCCATACATATTTCATGATAGAATGTTTCAGTGACAGAAATATACTGAATATTTGTTTGTTTTGAATTAAATATACTTTGAAATATATGAAAACTGATAATATACAATCAATTTATCATTCTAATCCCAGTAGTGTGAGTAACACATTGTTGGGTATTTTCATTTCAAATTAATACATACAAATCTCAGTATATCTATATATATTAAGTTTAATTTATATAATTAATATGGAGATTTTAATATCGATACTATCACTCTTAATAGGGGCAGGTGGTGTTTTTGCATACTTAAAGTATGTTATCAAATGGGTTGATGTAAAGAATATCCCTGAAGATGTTGTTTTAGAAACAGCAAATAAAAAGATCACAGAGAAGATGTTGCAGATAAATAATGAGGTAGAGGAGAGTAGAAGAGAGATAGAGGAAAAAGCAAGAAAAGCAAGAAAAGAGATGCTTGAGCAAGAAGAGTTGTTAATAGAAAGAGAAAAGAGTTTGAATAAAAGAGCTAAGATATTAGATGAAAAAGGAGAAGAGTTAGAAAAACAGATTGAAGGTACTAAGGCAATGCAAAGAGGTCTTGAAAAGACGAAAGAAAGATTACAAACAGAGTTAGAAAGGGTATCTGCATTATCAAGAGAAGAAGCAAAGAAGAAGTTAATGAAACAAGTTGAAGATGATATTGTTAACTATGAAGCACAATTAATAATTGATGCAGAGAGAAAGGCAGAAGCAGTTGCTGAAGAAAAAGCTAAAGAAGTATTAGTAGAAGCTATGCAAAAGGTAGCTACTGATTATGTAGGTGAAACTACTACAACAAGTGTAAAAATCGAAGATGAAAAAGTTAAAGGTAGAATAATTGGTAAAGAGGGTAGAAACATTAGAGCCTTTGAAAAAGCAACAGGTGTTGATGTTATAGTTGATGAATCTCCAACAAGTATTGGACTCTCATCATTTGATCCACTAAGAAGAGAGATTGCAAGAGTAGCATTAACAAAATTAATTGGTGATGGAAGAATTCATCCAGGATCTATTGAGGAAGTAATTAGAAAAGCAAAGAATGAAATAGCTATTGAGATTAAAAAGAATGGACAAATACTTGCTGAAGAAGCAGGGTGGCCAGGAATTGATATTGGACTCCTTAAATTAATAGGTAAGATGAAATATAGAAGTAGCTATGGTCAATCATTAATGGCACATACTATTGAAATGATGAGAATTGGTGCTGCACTAGCTTCTGAAGTAGGGGCAGATGTAGATCTTGTTAAAAGAGCATGTCTTTTACACGATGTAGGTAAGATATTAACTCATAAATTAGATATCCCTCATCATCATATATCAGGACAAGTTGCTAGAAAATATGGTTTAGATGAGAAATTAGTAAATGCAATAGAATCACACCACTTAGATATTGAACCACAGTCTGTAGAAGCATGGTTAGTTCATATTGCTGATGCAATATCAGGAGCAAGACCAGGTGCAAGAAAAGATAGTTATGAACAATATGTGAAAAGAATTGAAGCAATTGAAGGAATAGCTAAGGAGATCGGTGGTGAAAAGATAGAAGAGGTCTTTGCAATTAGAGCGGGTAGAGAATTAAGAGTATTGGTAAATCCTAATACTACAAGTGATAATGAAATAAAGGTTATGGCAAAGAAAATTGCTGATGAGATACAGAAGACTCAAAATTACCCAGGTAATGTAGAGATATCTGTAATTAGAGAATATAGAGCTATTGAGGTAGCTAGATAA
>CAZJKB010000002.1:32027-33371 GCA_964546485.1 uncultured Candidatus Saccharibacteria bacterium
TAATGAAAGTATTATACATAGGAGATATATGTGGACAACCTGGTAGAGAGGCCGTTAGAAGAGTATTACCTGATTTGAGAAAGAAAGAGGGTATAGATATTGTAATAACTAATATAGAAAATCTTGCCCATGGTAGAGGAGCAACTGTAGAAACTGTTAATGAATTGATGTCATATGGTGTAGATTTTATGACTGCAGGTAATCATATATGGAGAAGAGATGATTTTTATGAACTACTAAGTGGTGATTATCCAATAATTAGAGCCATAAATTATCCCGATGATTTACCTGGAAAAGGATATTTTGAGATAGATTTAGGAAATAAGGGGAAACTTCTAGTAATTCTTGCTATGGGCTTTGCATTCATGAATGAGAGAACAATAACTGAACCTTTTAGAAGGTTAGAATCATTTTTTAAGACAATAGATCCATCAGAATATGCAGGTATTATTGTGGAAATGCATGCAGAATCTACATCAGAAAAGGTATCTGCAGGGTTGTATTTTGATGGTAGAATTAGTGCTCTTGTTGGTACTCATACACATGTACCAACAGCTGATGAAAGGTTATTAGAACAAGGTTTAGCATATATTACTGATATTGGTATGGTTGGTCCATTAAATTCCTCTCTGTGGGTTAAAAAGGATATTATATTTCAACAAAATATGTATCCATATTCACCAAGATATGAGATAGAAGAGGAAGGACAACTTAGATTTGATTCAGTACTAATAGATATAGAAAGTTACAACAAGAGTAGTAGTATTAAACGTATAAATAAAATCCTGTAGTTATACGATATATTGACATTTTCCTTTATATTCTTTATTTTATGGCTAAGGGATATATATTTCTTTAAGATAATAATATATTCCTTATCTCTAGAGGAAAGGAGGATACAAAAATGTTAAAGCAAGAATTAGTAAAAGTAATGGCTGACAAAGCAGGTGTTTCTCAGAAACAAGCTGCAGCAGCATTAGAGGCTATGGTAGATGCAGTAACAGGTGCTCTTAAAAAGGGTGACTCTGTATTGCTAACAGGCTTCGGTAAGTTCGAAGTTCGAACCAGAGCAGCTAGAACAGGAATTAATCCTAAGACATTAGCAAAGATTAAACTCCCTGCTTCTAAGGTACCTGCATTTAAAGCTGGTAAAGCTCTAAAGATGGCTGTTAAGTAAATAGCTGCCGGTATTTCTATGTAAATAGGAGTATTACTGGGGCCCTGATTTCTGAATATATGTAATATTATTTTCAGAAGTGCAGGGCCCCTTTGTAATATAATCAATGTTTATTGTATTTTAATAGAATATCTATTATATTAAATATAGTTATGTTAATTGATATA
>CAZJKB010000003.1:0-29169 GCA_964546485.1 uncultured Candidatus Saccharibacteria bacterium
TTTTTAATATCGACATACTTCTATGTTAACAGATTACACATCATTTTTACACCTAATAATTCTGAGTATTGTACAAGGATTTTCAGAATTATTACCAATATCTAGTTCAGCACATTTAATATTAACAAATATTTTACTGAATAGTAGTTATACAGAGACATTTTTCTTAACAATACTTCATTTAGGAACAACACTTGCCATTGTATTGTACTTCTTCAAGGATCTACTAAATATTTTACGAAAACCAAAAGTAATTATTACAATGCTTATAGCATCAATTCCTGCAGCTGTTATTGGTGTACTTTTAAATAAATATATTGAGGAAGTACTAAGAGCACCTATATATATAGCAACTTCACTAATACTTGTGGGTATTATTATGATAATAACCGAGAAATTCATTCATGAGAAAAAAATTGTAAGTACAAAAAATACATTAGATGATATTACATTTAAAGATGCAATCATTGTAGGTATATCACAATCTATTGCACTAATTCCAGGTGTATCAAGATCAGGAATTACTACTCTAACAGGGATATATTCAAAAATGAGTAAAGATCTTGCATTATCATTCAGTTTTATACTTGGTATTCCAGTATTATTTGGATCTTTTGTCTTTGAATTTATTGATACTCCTAATGCATTAAATATACTTCTTACAAAAGAAATAATTGTATCAATAATCATAACTGGAGTTGTAGGATATCTCTCTATACTATTTCTTAGAAAATATGTTATTAAGTATTTCTTAACACTATTTGGATATTATAGAATAATACTTGGGATAATAATTGGAATATTGATAGTATTAAACTACATCTAACATATCCATACCTGTCATCTCATGTGGTTTTTTAATATCAAGTAGAGATAGTGTTGTTGGTGCTATATCTGCAAGAATACCTTTGATCTGTGCTTTAGGTCCTGTCCCAACTCTTAATACTTCTTGATCTTCTTTTAATATTAATTGATTGGGATTATCTAATAATATAAATGGAACAGGATTATTAGTATGAGCATTATCAACCTTCCCCGTTTCTCTATCTATCATTGTCTCACAATTACCATGATCTGCGACAATTATTACAGCACCACCTAAATTCAAAACTGCCTGTGATACTTCATTACTACATTTATCAACAAATTCATTTGCATATACTGTTGCATCTATATTACCTGTATGTCCTAACATATCAGGATTAGCATAATTAATTACAATATAGTTATAATTATATTTATCATAGTTCTTTAACCTAAAGAGTACTTCCTCAGTAATTGTTCCTGCACTCATAAGAGGAGCTTGAGTATAGTCGAATACTTTTGGTGATGGAACATTAAAGAAATCTTCTCCCTCACTTGGTGTCTCTACACCACCATTAAAGAAGTATGTTACTTGCATAAATTTTTCAGTTTCACTTATATGTAATTGCTTCTTCTTATTCTTTGTTAATATTTGAGATAGCGTATTGATAATCTTTCGAGGTGGAAATATAACATGAGCTGGTAGATCTTCTTCATAACCAGTCATTGTCACAAAGTACACATTACTTGGTGTGTATGATCTATTGAAAGCATAGAAATCATCTATTACAAATGCCTTAGTTAATTGCCTTGCTCTATCTTCTCTAAAATTCATAAACATTATTACATCATTATCTTTAACATCACCGACAGGAATTCCTTTTGCATCTACAAAAGTTGTTGCTGTTAAAAATTCATCTGTTTCTTTTCTTTTATATGCTTCATCTAATACTACAAATGGATCCATTGCTTTATTTTTTCCCAAGCCTATCATTGCATTATATGCTAATTCTGTTCTTTCCCACCTACTATCTCTATCCATAGCATACAATCTACCCATCATAGAACCAAGAATTCCAGATTTATCCTTTCTAATCTTACTCATTAATTTAGAAACAAATAGATATCCATCTGTCGCACCAGTGTCTCTACCATCTAGAATTGCATGAATTATTGGATTTAAACCATTATCTTTACAAATATCCATCATATGAAAAAGATGATTAATATGACCATGAACTCCAGCATCACTTGCAAGCCCGAGTAGATGTATTCGTCCTCCATTTTTCTTTGCAAGTTCTATTGCTTCCTTTACAACTGCAATTTCTTTTAATTGGTCAGATATTATTGCATCATTAATCCTAGGTAAACTTTGAGGAACAACTCTACCTGCACCCAAATTAAGATGCCCAACCTCACTGTTACCAGGCTCTTTTTCAGGTAATCCTACATATGTGCCTGATGCATGTATTAAACAGCTTCTACCATTTGTCCATGCTTTATCAAGAAAAGGTGTTTTAGCAAGTAATACTGCATTACCTTTTGGATCAGGATGAACTCCAAATCCATCAACAATAATTAAGGCAACAAGATTCTTTTTTTCCTTTTCAATAACTATACTATCTGTAGCAGGTTTATCTTTCTTTTTGAATATCCAGTCAAACACTTAGGCAGTTTTATTTAAATTTATGATATTATACATATAATATGGGAGAATTAACTAAAACACAAATAGAAGAATTAAATAGTGATATAAATCTATTAATACAATCTCTTGAACTTGAGAAGAAACACTCCTACAAAGGAGAGTTGGAAACAGAATCACTAGCATCTGATTTTTGGAATGATACAAATAGAGCTAAGAAGGTTTTAAGTGAAATCGAAGGTATAAACAGAGAGATAGAAACTTGCAATACATTAAAAGAAAGTATAGATACATTATCACAACTATTTACACAATCAACAGAGGAAGAACAACAGTCTCTCCTACCTGAATATGAAAAGATAAAAAGCATATATGATAGTTTTCAGATAGTAAAATTCCTAAATGGAAAATATGACAAGGGAGGATGTATTCTAAGTATTCATGCAGGTCAAGGAGGTACAGAGGCAGATGATTGGGCACAGATGTTAGAGAGAATGTACAGAATGTATTGCGATAGAGTTGGATATAAATACGAAATAATAAACTATATACCAGGCACAGAGACAGGTATTAGTTCAATAACAATGACTATTGATGGACCATATGCATTTGGAAAACTAAAAAAAGAGGCTGGTGTGCACCGACTTATTCGATTATCTCCATTTAATGCTCAAAATCTCAGACAGACATCATTTGCAGGTGTAGAAGTAATACCTCAAGTAGATGACAGCGATAATGAAATAGTTATTAAAGATGAAGATATAGAATTTAAAGCTGTTAGAGCTGGTGGTGCAGGTGGTCAACATGTAAATAAAACATCTTCTGCTGTTCAAATAAAGCATATTCCAACAGGAATATCAGTTCACTGTTCTGAAAGAAGAGATCAATCTCAGAATAAAAAGACTGCAATGAACATACTCAAAGCAAAGTTATGGCAGTTAGAAGAAGAGAAAAGAGAAAATGAATTAAAAAATATTAAAGGAGAGTATAAGGTTGCAGGTTGGGGCAATCAAATAAGAAATTATGTACTTCACCCATATAAGTTAGTAAAAGACCTAAGAACTGGTATAGAATCATCACAACCAGAAGATGTTTTAGATGGAGATTTAGACATATTTATTGACTCACTAGTTAGATTAAAGTAATCTATTAACTAATGACAGAATTTATTCAACTAAAATTTAATAATGTTTCTAAAATATATCCTGAGAATATAGTTGCACTTGAAGATGTTAATTTTGATTTAAAAAAAGGAGAATTTGTATTTGTAGTGGGTCCATCTGGAGCAGGAAAGAGTACTCTGTTAAGATTATTAATTAAACAAGAGCAACCAACTTCTGGTTCTATCCTTTTTGAAGACTTAGATGTACCACAGATACCAGATAAAATGCTTCCTAAATTTAGACAAAAATTAGGTATAGTATTTCAGGATTTAAAACTAATAGAATCTAAGACAGTAGAAGAGAATATTGCATTTGCACTTGAAATAACTGATAAACCAGATAATGAAATACTTGAAACAACAAAATATCTTATGAATATAGTAAGAATTGATAATAGAGCTAAACTCTTTCCTCATGAGCTATCAGGGGGAGAGAAACAAAAAGTAGCTATCGCAAGAGCACTAGCAACAGATCCAAACCTATTTATAGCAGATGAACCAACAGGAAATCTTGATCCAGAGAATACAGTTGAGATTATCAATATACTCAAGACTATAAACTCTCTTGGTACAACTGTAATGGTAATTACCCACGATGATTATATGGTAGATGCACTACAAACAAGAGTTATTAGAATGCACAATGGAAAGATCGTTGCTGACTCTCATGGTGGATATTTTAGTGAGAAACTTTCTAGAGATGATATATTAAAAAATATAGTTAATGTAGAAATAAACAAGATACAAACAGAAGAGAAACAAGAGAAAGCAGAAGCTAATGAAGTAATAGAAGAGTATAAGAATAGAAAGATTGATAAAGAATTAAAACTACTAATAGATGATAAAGAAGTTCGAAAGATTTTGAAAGAAAATAAAGTATATAATATAGATGCACTACTAGATAAAACTGAAGAAGAACTTAAAGATATATTTAAGGATGAAAAAACAATAGAGTATATATATAATAAATTAAGTACATATACACCAAAAGAAAATGAAAAGAGCAGTAAATAGTGCAAAACAGAATATCTCTAGAAATAAATCACTAGCAATAGCTACAATACTAATAATTACTGTAATACTCTCAATATCTACAGTATTATTTGGTTTTGGATTAATGTTTAGAAATGCAGTTAAGTACTATGAAAAAAGAGCACAAGTAATAGTATATTTTAAACAAGAGACTCCAGAAGAAGAGATATTCAAGTTTAGAGATTTAATAAATGATGTGAATAAAGTAGAGAGTATTGAATATGTATCTAAGCAACAAGCAATAGAGATATATAAAAAGGACTTTGCAAATGATCCAGACCTAATAGAGACTGTAACACTTGATACTTTACCTCCAAGCTTAGGTGTAAGAGCTAAATCTATATCAGATTTAGAGAGTATTATTAATAATATAAATATAGAGAAGGAAAAGAATGCATATATTGATGAGATATTATATTTTAAAGATGTTGTTGGTACTATAAAAACATTATCAGGAATTATTAATTGGGGATCAATCCTATTTATAATTACACTCTTTTCAATAAGTCTATTTATAATAAGTATAACAATTAGACTTAATATTCAATCTCATAAAAAGGAGATTGAGATTATGCAATTAGTAGGAAGTAGTGAGACTAATATTAAATTTCCATTTATATTTGAAGGTGCATATTATGGAGTAGTTGGAGGATTAATCAGCTCTCTTTCATTACTATTACCATGGTATATAGTATATTTTGCAGCAAAAGATACTGATCTATATTTTTGGTTAACAAGAATGATGGCTGATTTAAGCTTAAGTTTCTTAATTGGTATTAATCCAATATTTATTATATTATTCATTCTTTCAATTACTACAATAGGACTTGTAATAGGTTCAATTAGCAGCCTATGGGCAGTTAATAGATATTTAGATAATAAAGAATAGATACATGAAATTAATAATCAAAATATCACAACATATAATTCTTCTCACCATATTCATAACCACAATACTAGGTTCATTTCTATATATAGAGAAACAACAAAACATCACATATTCATATTCAACTACCTGTCCTGCAAATATGTCACCGGCAGACTGTTTAACATACCTTCAACAACAATCAGAACTATTACAAAAAGAAAAGAACAAAATTAGTGGAAAACTAAGTAGTGAACAATATAATCAATTATCTCTTCTTGAAAAGATAAACTACTTAAACAGTTCTATTAATAGTACACAAAAAGAGATAGATGATTTAGAAATACAGATAGAAACAAAAAATGTACAGATTAGAATTATGGCTAAAGATATAGCTGATGTTGAGAATAATATATACACGATAGATCAAGAGATTGGGAAGATAAAAGGTAGTTTAGATAAAAGAGTATCATTAACATACAAATACAAATCAATAGGTCCACTTGAAATAATATTTGAGAATAATAACTTTGATACACTACTTAGAAGATTTAAATATTTAACAGAATCAAGGAAAAAAGATAAAGAATTGCTTGAAAAAATGTCTTCAAAACAGAAAATAAGTTCAGAAGAGAAATTAATACTTGAGAAGAAGAAATTAGAGGTTGAATTACTTAGAGCAGAGATTGAAAATAAAAAGACTGATCTATTCAAAGAGAAAACAGAACTTGAGAAACAGAAATCAGAGAGATCACAATTATATGCAATATCAAAGCAAAAGGAATCTGAATATCAAGCATCTTTAGCAAAGATAAAGAAAGAAGCTGATGTTATAACTAATACAATTACTCAATTGATATTCCAGTTATATCAAGCAGGATCTCTACCAGCAAATACTCCTGTTAAAAAAGGAGATATAATTGCATTTCAAGGTCATACTGGATTTTCATATGGATCTCACCTACACTTTGAATTAAGAAAGAACGGAGCAGTTATAAACCCATACTCTGGAGGATATTTTGTATGGCCAAATGGTTCTGGTAGTGCCAGATTCCCAATAGATGGAGCAGTTATTACACAATTTCCTCACTACAATACAAGTGCAGTTGATATGGTAAGTGCAACAAGTGGTAATCAAAATGGTGATAAGTATTGGACAAATGGAGTTAATTGTCCTCCATATGGAAAAGTACCAGCAGGATATTACAATCTTAGAGGTGAAGGTGCACCAATAAGAGCAATAAGAGATGGAAAGATTACAGCAGTACACAGAGACTATTGTGGAGGTAAATATGTAATTGTAGACCATGGAGGTGGTTTAACATCACTATATCTACATATCAAATAGGTGTAATATATTTTTCAGAAATATTTAAGTATTTATTCATACTATTTAGTCATAATTAGATATGAATAATAAAACATATAATATATTCCTCCTCTTCTTCTATCTATTGTTATTAATACTAATAAACTGTATTCCAGTACAAGCAATATCAAATACTATAATCATAAATGAAATTATCTATGATCCAATAGGAAGTGATTTAGGTTATGAATGGATTGAATTATATAATAAAAGTGAAAATGGTATTGATATGAATAATTGGAAAATACAAATAGCTGGAAGTGAATTTAAGGATACAATAATTCTTTCAAATATCAATAATAACACTATCCTAGAACCATACACATACTATTCGATATGTGAAAGAAAAGTAGAGAATTGCACATATTATGTAGATAAGATAGGTATGCAAAATGGAGGCAGTGAATCTGATGGTATTAGAATATTAGATAATAAAGGATATGTTATAGATACGATAATATATGACAGACCAAATAGTAATAATCTTATCGATGATTTAGGGACTATTAATGATAATACGGCCAATAAGACAATATCAGGTGAATCATTAGGAAGAATAAATCATATTGATACAGATAATAGCATGATAGATTTTAAAGTATATAAAGAACCTTCTCTTAATAATATAAACCCAATACAAGAGGATTTAGAAAATACTGGTGATAGTCTACTATACATTCTCATAATCCCCCTCTTTATTCTTTCTATTAACTTTGGTACACTATTAATTGATTTAATATTAATTAATAGATTTAAATGGCAAAAAGATTAGGTGAAAAGAAGCCTTCAAAGAAAGCAACAAAAGTAGTAGCTAAGAAAGCAGTAAAAGTTGCAAAGAAGGTTGTAGAAGAGGTAAAGAGTACTCCTGAGGTAGTTCAACCAACAACTAAGGTTAGAATAAATACAGGATTAATACTAAAGGCAATACTATATGTTGTAGTATTCTTCTTAGCATTTGCACTCATAGACCTTTTTGTACAATATTTAAACAACTCATACAGTGTAGCTGTAGTTAATGGAGTTAGAATATCAAATAATGAATTTAATGATAGATTAAAGAAAGCATATGGTTCTTCAGCAGTACAAGCAATAATTGATGAAGAATTAATAGTACAAGAAGGTAAAAAGAAAAATATATCAGTTACAAAAGAACAAGTAGCAACTGAGTTAGCATTAATTGAAGAACAGATTGGTGGTAAAGATGCATTAAACCAAGCATTAGTAGCTAATAATCTCACAATGGAAGATTTAGAGAAACAGATAAAGATCAAACTTATCAAGGTTGAGATACTAAAACCAACAATAAAGTATACAGAAGATGATGTAAAGAAATTCTTTGATACAAATAAATCATACTTATATGAAGAAGGTGCAAAGTATGAAGATAAAAAAGATGATGCAACAGCTAAATATGTAGAACAGCAAGTTGATGCAGCACAAAGTGCATGGATTGTAGAATTAAGAGAAGGAAGTAAGATTCAGAATAATATTACTGAAAAACCTAAATATGGTTTCTTAAAGACTACAATAAATATAGTTACAAACCTATACAACAGTATAATGAAGAAGTAATTATATAATTCCTTGTATATGAAAAAGGCTCCTTAATAGGAGCCTTTTTGTTTAATATTCTAAATATTTAAAATGTATCTCCAGGTTCTACCAATCCATAATCACCATTATTTCTTTTATACAACATAGATATTTTACCTGTCTTAATATTTTTAAATAGCATCTGATTAAAACCCATTAATTCCATCTTCTCTATTGCTTCACCCTCTTGCATTGGAGACATATCTTCCAATTTCTTCCTAACAGAGATCTTAGGTATATAATTTGCATAATTATCTGTAATATTATCTTCTGGTACATCTATATTAATAGCTTCTTGAGCTTCAAGTACTCTCCAAGGTATATTACCATCCCAATTTTTCTTTTTATCACTATATCTTCTAACTCTTTTGATAACTATATCTGTTGCCTTATCTATTAGTGCATACATATCTGCACCACTCTCCTCTACTCTAACTACAGCCTTAGGTAGCTGTATATTTATATCTATTCTAAAATCTGCATCAACACCTCTTGCATGAACATTTTGCTTAAAGAATACATCTATATTTGTTGCAGGAATCAACTCTACTTCATACTTTAATAGTTTCTCTTTTAGGTACTTTTCAAGTGCCTCAGAACTACTCATTCCGATATATGAGATATTAATATTTTGCATATTAATGATGTAATAATTTAATTACCCTTTTTATTAAACATTGAATATACTCCGTATCCTAGAATACCAAAGAGTGCAAGACCTCCTATTGCTAAGAATATTACATCTGAAGTAGATGTATTATATTCTGTCATATCTGAGATATCTAAATTATATTTTTGTGCAAAGAAATCAATTATTGGCTTATCTCCCATATAGTATGTTGTATCATCAACCATCATAAATGGTACACCTAATTGATTATCACTCACATTATATTTCTTTCCTGCCTCTATAAATGCATTCTGATTCTCCTCATTATTATATGTTTGTCTAAAGTTCACCTTATCCTCTAATCCATATTTTTTAACAAATGCTTCTACATTTGCACAATATTGACATCCTGTTCTAATAAATATGGTAAATTTTTCTTCAGCAAATACTGTATTTGATAATACTAAAAAGAAAGAAAATATTGTTATAATAAATAATAATAGGTTCTTCATAAATAATCTATAATATCTTATATATTTTATTGTATCAGATATTGATTAATTGTAATAGGATATATATAATAGTCATATTGATCCGCGATAGCTCAATGGTAGAGCGAACGGCTGTGGAGATTCTTTATATTAAATTTGAAGAATCTCGTGCAGTATTGCACATTAATTATTAGCAGCCTCTATATGAAAATATAGAGTGAACACAGGGAGAATTGCTGGAAAGCATAGAAATATGACAATCAGCAGCCGAGCCTATTTATATAGGAAGGTTCAGAGACTAGGTGAGTACACCCATGAGCACCCTGCTTCTAAGGATATTTAATATCTATGAAGAAGATATAGTCCAACTTTTTAATTAAAGTGTAACCGTTTGGTTCCAGGTTCGAGTCCTGGTCGCGGAGCCAAATATGATTATCATTAGATTTTAAGATAATATCAAACGGCTTTATCAAGTCGTAACTTAGTTTTTCACCTGTAAGGGTAAAGTTCTGAAGTGTTAAATTGAGAATTTCTCTTTTTTGTTCAAGTTCAGAACTTTCAAATAGTTCCCCTGCTCTTTGTGATAGTGAAAGTATTGTATCTGCAAGTAAATAATACTCTTCATCTGCTTTTGATATTTGTTCAATCTTTCTTTCAAGTATCTTAATCTCTTCAGTAAACTTTTTCTTCTTTTCAGTATAATCATTCTCAGTAATACTACCGTCTAACTTATCATCGTACATATTTGATATTCTAGACTGATACTTTTTTATTTGTGATGTATATTCTGTTAATAATAGTCCATTATATTCTGTCTTGTCTCTGTTCATTTCCTTCAACTTATTACTTAGGTCTTCAGCAACCTCTTTAGGCATTTGTAGGGACTTGTAGAGGTCTACAAAGTGCTTAGTTAGTTCTTCTTCTCTAATCCATCTTGATTTATGTTTACCCTTGTAACCAGTGCAATGGTAGTATGTATGTCCTTTCTGTATTTCAGGAGTAATAGAACATCCACATACCCCGCATTTTATTAAACCCTGATACAGATGTTTATCAGTTGAATACTTTGTGTGTTTTTTATTAAAACCTGCTTTTATTTTTTGCACCCTATCATATATTTCCTCAGTAATTAGTCTTTCATAATAATGAGGATATTCTTTGCCATCGTGAACTATTATTCCATAGTAAAACTTCCTTTTTAGAATTTCATCAATTTTGCCTTTATGTAAGTATCTATTGAAATGCTCCTGAACTTTCTTTCTAACCCCATCCATTGAATAAACACCTGTTGAATACCATTCAAACATTTTCTTTACTATTGTTGCTTCTGGTTCTTTTGGGGCAACCCATTTTAGTTTTGGATTGCCATCCTTTGTTGTATTTTCATATCCAAAAGGAGCAGGTCCTGACAATTCACCCTTTTCTGCCTTTGATTGACGAACATTAGATGCATCATCCTTTAATCTATTTATATGCTGTTTAGCAAAAAATACCTTAAAATCCCAATCTTGAATATCTCTTCCTCTACTTTTAGGTGTTAATACTAACCTATCATCAACAAAATGTATTTCTTTCCCGTTTTCTATTCTAAGGTCATCAATGATTACTGCATCACGATAGTTTCTTGTAATCCTATCAACTCTAAAACAGATAATTGCCTGAATATCTTTATGTTGCTTAAAATAGGTAACTACATCATCAAAAGATGTCCTTCTTTTTCTATCAGCACTTTCTTGAAAAACAAACTCCTTTACTACTTCAATACTATTCTTTTCTGCATATTCCCTCATTCTAGGAAGTTGAATATCTTCTAAAGACAATCCTTCTTGTTCCTGTCGTTTAGTTGATACCCTTGCTAGAATTATTGCTTTCATATAATTTCATTAAAAGTTCATTCAAATAAAATTACAGGGTTCACTTTGAATTGAAGCATCTGTGCTGTTTCTCTACCCCCATCTCCACCCTTTCTCTGCATACTTACTTTCCCAATTTTCAAATTACCTTTTTCAGTTATTTGAACATTACCTGCTCCAAAGATATTCATTACTTCGTTTATGTTTCTTAATATCCATTTAACTTCTTCATTTGTCTTTAATACAACAAGCATCCAATCCGCAGTCATAATCCCTCTACCCTTTACAATATCTGATATTACTAAGATTTTATTTTGGTTAAAAAATTGAATAATCTTGTTTTGGGCATCACTATCCATCTCATCAAAAAACATTCTCCTACTGTCTTTCAAATCACTTCTGGAAGGGGCAATTTCTCCTGTATACTTCTTCAAAATTATTGCCAATTCCTCAGGTATATTCCATAACTCTACATACTTATCAACCCACCTTTTATCAATCTGATTAAATCCTTGAGGATTGCTTACAAGTTTTATAGATATATTTTCAGGTGATATTACATCTTTAAGATAAATTTTTATTTTCACTTGAATATCAGGTTTATAATTACCAGTTACCTTTACCGCTTCTACTTTTTCTATTTCTTTTAATTTATAACCCATCGTTTCTAACCATCTCTTTGCTTCCTCATCATCTTGCCAAGAATTAAACTTTTCAACTATATCGTCTTCGTTTCTAAATCCATTTCTTGCAGTTGACGAACCTTTAGCAACTAACTCTTCGTGTGTTGACATCTTTTTAATGTATAAATTTATATATTTCACGATACACTTCTTTTAGTACAGGTATCACTACACTATTTCCAAATTGTTTATATGCCTGACTATCAGTAACGGGGATTTTGAAACTATCAGGAAAACCCATTATCCTTGCACATTCTCTAGGAGTGAGTTTTCTTACCTTTCCATCTATTAAATACCCACCTGTTTTACTTGCAACACCACCTCCATAAGCAGAAAGAGTTATTGAATGACCATAGATACTATATATCCGTTCACCTTGCCCACCCTTGTTTATAGTTCCTACTCTAATAGGTTTTTGAGGATAATCCCCTAATAAGTTTTTACTTATTTCCTTATCTTTTATCTTGATGTCAGTTCGGTTGATAAAGTATTTATCATCAACATTTTCTTCTAATAAATCCTTTAAGATACTTGCTTTATTTTGTCCATCAGGAAACTTAAAGTTTTTTATATTCAAATCCTTTCTAAAGGCAACAAAATAAATTCTTTCTCGTGTTGTTGGCTGTCCATAATTACTAGCATTTAACACCTTGAAAAAAGGAATATAACCGATATTTTCTAATACCTCTAATACAACTTTCAGAGTTCTTCCATTATCGTGCTTTGCAAAGTTTTTAACATTCTCTAGAAATAATACTTTTGGCTTGTGGTATTTTGCAATTCGGGCTACATCAAAAAAGAGTGTTCCTCTTGCATCTTCAAACCCTCTTTGTTTTCCAGAAATACTAAATGCCTGACAAGGAAAACCTGCACAAAGTATATCGTGGACAGGAATATCTTCTTCTTTAATCTTAGTAATATCACCAAAAGGTATATCATTAAAATTTGCCTTATATGTATTTTGACATTGCTTGTCCCATTCTGAAGTAAACACACAACTTTCACCAAAACTTTCTAGGGCTATCCTAAAACCACCTATTCCAGCAAACAAATCAATGAATTTTAGTGGCTTATTACTTTTCATATATTGTTTATTTTAACACCTATTCCAATATATCAATACTACTTATCGGTGACATTTCTGTAATAGTTCTTTCCAAAACCTCAAAAACATTATCAGAGATACCAACACAGAGTCCTTTTAATTCTTTCTTTAACGAATACCACTTTCTATTGCCAAAAGTTCTCATCAATTCCCTAAACTGCCTTACACCTACTTCATCAAAAAGGTATTTTGCACCAATAATCATCAATGCTTTTCTCATCTTTATATTTGGACTTTCTGCTATTAAGTTCATTAAAAGTTTTTCCTTTGTTTGCTTTATACTTGCTAACACTGGATACTTATCTTTCATTATCTTTATATAATTTAGTAAAACATTTTTTGATATTTCTGAATTGAATAGGTTGATAAACCTCATTTCTGTTTCAATTCCTAGTTCTTTGAATAACCTCTTAATTTTGTTTCTTTTATTCAACCTAACTTCCATTCGCAAAACCTCAAACGGCTTCTTACTTTGCAAATCATCAAATAAATGTAATTGTATTGCACTATCCTTTTCAATTGCTTTCTTCTGGCTCTTTTTTGCTTGTAACAAATCTTTTACCTTGTCATAAAAGATTATTTCATAAGAGTTGCACCTAACCCTTAAACTATACCCTTCGTTACTATAATCAGTTTTGGTCATATCTAATGTCTTTGAAAAATCAATCTTCTTAATCTCTTCTAAATACTCATAAGGTGTTGAGTAATCAGTTAAAACAATGTTTTTTGAGTAATGAACAGATGCAACTTCTAACTTATCTACTTCAAGTAATTGAATACCCATATCTAAAAGTTTTGATATTAAGATACTTTTAATTTGTGAATAATCACTATTTTGTAACTCTTGAAAGTTATTTCCATATATTAACTTTGGTAACGACATTTCTATCTTTAATAGGTTCTGTATCCCTTCTTTTCCTACAAATCTTTTTGTTAATGATAATCTAGGCTTGTATATACCTCTAATTAAGTCACTCTTTATAGGGTTTTGAGCATATACCACATATCCGTGATTACCTTCTCTTTGACCACCACCTAACACTTTGAACTTTTCAGGATTTAATACCCTAAATTGATTTTGTTTTGCATATAATACTATTGTATCTATCATAATGTCTTGTTTAGATTTAAGTTTTTCTTTTTAATTCCCTTATCAATTTCATTAAGAAGAGTAAAGAACTTAAGAAGACGGTTAGTGCATTCATTAACCTCACCTGTAGAGATATTTTTACTCTTCTTCTTAATCAATTGTTCTGTTGCAGTAACATTATTCAAAGGTTTTTCAACCTCTGATTTACTGCTTTTTGCTTTTGACAAAACAAAAAGACACAATAAATTTATATTGTGTCTTCCTATACTCGTAAGGGGATTATCTTCTTTTCAGAGATTTTCCTGCCCATAAGGGTATGAGAAAGACAAGTTTCATCTTATTTCATCTCATTGGGCAGTTATTGTTCTCAAAGTTTGTCTAGTATTTGATATACCAAACGACTTTTTCCACAAGTATTCCGACTTGTTGTATAAAGTATACAACAATGTTTCGGAAATGCAATATCTAACAGAGGATTTATTTATATAGCATCAAAAATTTCTTTCATCCAATCAAATTCATATTTCAATTGCTTCATCGCAGATTGATTTGAGCATTGAAATGTCTTTGAAATATGTTCAATAATGTGTCTTAATTCATAAACGGCAATTTTCCCTTTACCACCAAATCTTTCTACTATTTTATTAACTTCAGAGTTAAATGTTTTTTGGGGCATCAAGATATAACCAGCAAAGATATAGGCTTGTATTTCCAGTCTTTTTTCTTCGTCTGTAGTGATATTTTTACGAAATTCAAAGTATTTCGTTTCATTAGTAATGTTCTGAGATTTAAGTAATTCCTTATGTAAAACTAAATGACCTAACTCGTGAGCAATAGTAAATCTTGCCCTGACTACATCTTTATCATATTGATATTGGTCTATGTAAATTTTATCAACACCATCTGTTGTTATATAACTTTCTAGTCCATCAATACTTCTCATATCTGGCACAACCACAAGACTTATCCCATTCTTCTCTATCAGTCTTTCAACATCAATAGGAAGTGCATTAACTATTTCAAATTGAGGAACATAAGAATTTACTCTTTTTGTTATATCATCTGGTTTAAGAAATGTTACCCTGTTATTCATTAGTCTCAGTTCTCAGTTTCTTAATTAAATCTAAAATTTCTGTTTTGGTTATACTTTTGTTTTTTGTTGCTCTTAATAAAGCAGGTAACAAATGTATGTTTCCTTCAAAAGAATTTACAATGTCTTCAGGAATTTCTTTTCTACTAAGACTTGCTAAATCAAAGAATTGCACCCATTCAACAGAGTTCTCTTCTAGTTTAAGTGCCTTTGCAATACCTTCTAAAGAACTTCTTTTCGTTGGTGCAGGGAGTATATCATTTTCCATTCTACTTATATTTCCTGCATCTAATCCGTATTGATTACAAAATTCCCTTAAAGTCAAATCCTGTTCAATTCTTTTATTCTTGATGAAAGAGCCAAAAGTCAATTTAACTTCTTCATTCATATAATAATAATTATAAATTTACTTACTCTGTTGTATAATATATACAACAAAAATGCAATAGGTATTAAAGACTTCTAATATAAATCTATTTCAGTTACAATCTGTTAAATAAATTAAGTTGAGTATTTTATGAAAACAATTTTAGTAGATGCTGTTGGAACATTTGTAGTTGATGGAAAAATCAATGAGGAGTTACACAAACTGCTTGAGACCTATCCAACCAAGAAAATTATCCTGACTAATGCCAATGATGAACAATTAGTAACCTTTGGATTAGTAAATATGCCTTATGAGATGTTTACACTTAAGCATAATCCTGGCAAAGTAGACCCAAAATACTTTGAAACATTCTTAAGAGAATACAAACTTGATAAGTCAGATGTTATTTACTTTGAACACAGTCAAGAGGCTGTAGAAAGTGCTAAATCAGTAGGAATACTAAGTCACTTTTATGATACTGAAAAGAAAGATTTAGATGCATTAAAGATGTTTTTGGATAAAAGTTTGTAAATTTTTATCTACATAAATACTCGTTAAGTTGTAGTTCAGCACTCTTAAACTTTGCAAGAACCTCAACATCAGAGACAACAGAAAGAGTAACTTCTCCATACATTTTTTCACCTTCTTGACTTGCAAATCCTTTAGGTGACCAATAATCTAAGAAAGTTAAGGTTGTGCCATCAGGTATTATGGTTTGCATTGTCCAACCTTTCTTTATTGAATATCCTCTTTGCCCACCATCTGTTTTAGGATTATATACTTGCATTGATATTTCACCTTCAGGTGACATCAATATAATTCCAACAGGTTTGTTATCAGTCGTAGAATAGAATATCTCAGTTACTTCACCTTCACCTTCATATCTTTGAACAGGTGTATTTGTAGATGCCTCAATAAGTGCAACATCTGGATTTAATTCGCCATTTATCTTCATCTCACGAATTACTATCTTTCCATCTTCCATTAAACTAGGTTCGGGGAGTAATCGTGTTGCTATTTGCAACTTATCGGCTTGTGGTAATTCTACAAAACCTATTTTTCCTATATTCATACTAAGTATTATACATTAAAAGACTGTTTATCTTGAAGAAGTCTATATCAAAGTTAAACTTAATGTTCAGGAATATGTCATAGACGGGGAGTTTTCTATTTCTTTCTCTTTCTCAAAAATAGTTTTTTATATTCATAATCCTCAATATAATCCGCATATTTCAATTTTAAAACTTTTGCAACTAATTTCATTAGAAAAAAAGGAACAATTACAGAAATTAATATCGATAACCAAATATTTATATGGAATCCAAATAGATTTGAAAGTTTTGACAATACAAAAGTCAAGACACCATATATCACTAAAAAGAAGGATGACGAAGCCATATCATATAACTTACAGACCGTAACCTCCGATATTTCAAAGTCTTCAATAAATCTAAATGTATATGGGTACTCTTGTTTATATCGTAATGCTAAAAATGTAAGGAATAGAAAGTAAAATATAGCAGGTATTCCCATTATAAAGTATATAAGTATTTTAACATCAAAGATCGTACTATCTATACTTTCGAACAATGCGACCAATGCAACAAATAGTGTAATGTTAAAAACAGCAATAGCTATTTTATTTTGATTTATTGTTTCTTGATCACTCTTACTAAATCGCATATTATATTATATCATTTCATTTACATAATCCATGGAACTTATTTATGGAATATGTTATATAAGTTGAGCCAACATTATTTACATTAATGTTTGTAAATATTCCTTGAGTTGCTTTTCTGCATTTCTAAATCTCTCTAATACGTGTTCATCACTTACTGTGTGTACTACAGTTTCTCCATACATTTTATCTCCTTCTCTTTCTGTATATCCTTTAGGAGAGTGATAATCAAAAAACCTTAAGGTCGTACCTTCAGGAATAATTGTTTGCATTGTCCATCCATGTGTTACAGAGAATCCTCTAGGACCACCATCAGTTTTAGGATTATATACCCTTAGTGATATTTCTCCATCTGGAGACATTAAAATAACACCAACAGGGTTATTGTCAGTAGTAGAGTAAAAGATATCAGTTATTTCGCTTACTCCATCATAATACTGAACAGGAGTATTTGTTGAAGCATCTATAAGAGCAATATCGGGACTAAGTTTTCCATTAATTTTCATCTCTTGAATAAGTATCCTACCATCCTCCATTTTACTTATTTCATCAGGAAATAATCTAGTAGTAACCTCTAACTCATTAGCTTTAGGCAAATTAACTAACCCTATTTGTTCTATATTCATAATGAATATTATACACAACAATGGATCTGTTTTGAATATATCTATTACGACCTTGAAATCTTCACATCTCGATTTTATATTAGATATAAAGTATATCTCAGTGATATAATAAAACATATGAAGAAATATATAAGACCAAATCTACTCCAAGAATATCCTAAGGATGCAAAAACAGTATTTAAAGGAAAGGTATTTGAGGTAAAACAATGGTCACAGAAACTCTATGATGGTACATATAAAACATTTGAAATGCTTAAAAGGCCTGATACAGTTGTAGTAATACCTGTAACTGACAAAGGTGAGATTATTCTCATAAAGCAACAACAACCAGGGAAGAAAGAATTTCTAGATTTACCAGGAGGTAGAGCAGAAGAAAATGAATCAGTTATAGATACAGCTAAAAGAGAACTACTTGAAGAAACAGGATATGTAGCTGATGAATACATTGTATTAGAATCAATACAACCATTAGCAAAGATAGATTGGTTTGTAGTAATTATTGTTGCCAAGAATTGTAAAATACAACAAAGTGCTAATCTAGATGGAGGAGAAAAGATAACTAAGATGAAAGTATCATTTAATAAATTTATAGATCTTTCAGTTAAAGGTAAGATAGTAGAACAGACAGAATTAATGGCTATCACATTACAAGCTAAACTATTTCCTAATAAGATGTTAAAACTTAAAAAATTTATTTTAAGGCATTAAAATCAATACTAAGCTATTCTATTTCTATCAATGATAAATATTAAAAGAAAACTTTCAGAACTCTCGCTCACACCAGAAAATTCAATTGTTATTGGTTCAGGAATATTAAATGCATTAAATATTAGGGAGAGTCATGATATAGATATAGTCGTCGATATGGAAACATATAATCGATTAAAGATACTTCCTCAATTTACAGTTTCTCAACCACTTGGTACTGATGTATTACAATATGATGTTTATGAAATAGGAACAGAATGGAATATGATATGTTTAAATAAAGCATATTCTTTTAGAGAAATATTTGATAATTCTGTAGTAATAGATGGAGTTAGATATAATTCTATGGAATTTTTACTTAAAATTAAGAAAATTTGGGTGAAAGGAGAAAATCCTAGAGATAAAGACAAAAAAGATATTGAAATAATAGAGGAGTACTTAAAAACACATTAAATATACTCATCCAACAATATCAAATCATATTTCAGACATTCCCCATTCAATTCTAAGTTCTCTTTCTACTTGAGATACATCAATTCCCAATTCAACTCGCAAATTATTGAATATATTATTTTCTGAAATATTTACTCTATCTTTTATAAAATGTAATAATGAAAATAAATTTGGAGTTGAATTATTTCCTAAATTTTTAGATAACAAAATATCAGTTCTTCTAACTAATTCTGCAACATATTGATAAGCAAAGTTTTCTTCTATTATATTATTACTAAAAGAATTAATTCCATTATTAAGTATATTCCTTATACAAACTTCATTATTAATTTCATCATGTTTCTTAATTTGATTACTAAGTATAACTGAAATACCCTCTTTGAAAATAGAAGTTAGATAATGACTTACCTTTATATTATCAGACATAACATAACTTGGTAAAAGGATATGGATAAACTCATGACACAACCCATTCAAATTATTTCTGATTTTACCGGCTTTGACTTTCTGCAATTCATCTTCGCTAAAATATGCAATATATATACCACTAGATACAAATCCCAATCGTGATCCAATTTCACCAACAAAAAAATCTCCTAACAAAGCTTTTAGATCACTTTTACATGTTGTTATGTATATATCTACCTTACAATCTTCGTCTGGAATCAAAACTTCAGAGAGTCTTGACATAGCTATGTCATAGGATTGAACATAATCATCAAGAAGTGTATTAGGAAGTTCTGAAGGATTAATCTCTTCAGAACAAAAAACTGTAATGTATTCACTTATTTTTCTAGCTCTTGATTGGTTAAATTCTATTGTATCTATCATTTTATGAAAATATCTTCATGAAATTTATTATATTTAAATTTTCAAAAACAAGTATTCTACTTCCCCCTCCTCACCTGTATAGTATGTGTATTAATATGTCTTGTAATCATTTTAATAAATTCTTCTGTACTATACACTCTTCCTTTAACACTATACTTCATACTAGGTATATTCTTCTCTACAATATTTATATATAAAGATCTATCAGCATCTAATAATCTTTCAATTAATTTTTTAATAGAATATTTTCTAAGAGATTTTACTCCTCTTTCATTAATAGTAGACATTTCATCTGGAAGTATAGGTTGTATACCATCAGCTTGTGCTTGATAGTTAGACGCATAATTTTCATGCCAAAATACAATATGACATAATACATCCTTAATATTCCATTTATCTGTTGCCATCAATTTACTCTCTTTACTCTTTACAGTATTAATAAATATATTTAGAGAATTAGATAATTCTTTAAATAGTTCTTCATAATTATTATTCATATAATTATATTATTAACTAAATTATCTAATATTAACATGCCCTCCATTAAAATATGCAATATATACAATTTCATTATTCATATATATTCTCTCTATCTGTCTAAATTCATTAATATCCCCTTCTATTTCATTAGTATATTTAAGATTATTCTCTATATATTCACTAGGACCTCTATGAACTAAATTATTATCTGGTCCTAAAGATAGTGCTTTTCTTAAAAAAGTATATATATTATTAAATTCAATATCTTTACTCACTTTTCCCCAATATACAACCCTATATACCACCTTATTATCTCTCCATATTGTTTCATTACCACTATATGGTTCTCCTCCATAGAATTCATCTTCATAGGTATAATTATCTATTTGCAATTTTAATATTTTCCCATCTTTACTATTATCTATATATTTAGAATTTTCATCACTATATCCTTTTACATTAAATCTTCTTAATATATCTTTCATTTAAATTGTATGATTATTTTATATAGTATACTTAGTATACTATATATCTATTACTTAATTATGTACATTACCCTTTATATATATACTATAGGTGTAGTATAATACCTACATGGAAGAAACAAAATGTATAACAGCAGAAGAGATCTTTTTATTAATGAGTGGAGAAAATCCCCATATCAAGGTAACAGAGAGATCAAGAGGAAATATATTTATAATAGAAGACTTATCATCAATAAAAATTACAGTGGATTTACAAAAAGATAATGAAACAGGCGAGATATATCCTCAGATATCACAACAGATAGGACATACAAATGATTATTTATATATCCAGATAAGAAAAGATTGTATAAAGGTAAAAAACACTGCAAGAGCATCAATTCTTCCTGCTATAGATTTAGCTAAAAAAGGATTAGAAATTATGGGATGGTATAGACTATGTAATATAAGAAATATTCCTTCATGGCTTTACCTTGATAACATACTAGATGAGACAAATAATCTAACAAATAGAAATCCTAAAGAAGGAGATTGTATAGGTATAACTCTTGCTGCAATTAAGAGATTTGATAATGGAGAATTAGAATATATGGGGGATTAATCCCTATCATTTATTATTTCCACAATTACTTACTACAAAGCTATCAAATTTAACATATGCAGGTCTCGTGGATTTTCCTACCCATTTTGTAAAATGAGTTATATAAACTTGCTCATGATATATACTTTTCTGATTTATACTATATGTATAAGTTTTTCTTGAGCCATATTTCTCTTTAATATTAAAGATAATGTTCTTAGATATTGATAATTCAATATATTCATAATCAGCAAAATTAGTGCTAAACGATTTAATTGTTTCATATTTTTTTGTTTCTGCATTATATGCTTGAATGAAGATATTATTTGTTTTATTTTTTGTAGATATATTATATTTTGAACTGACTTCTAATCTATACCATTTATTAAGTGGCTTAGACATGAATGTTAAATATAAATGATTATCTGTAAAATCATTACCTGCTCCTGCAAATCTAATATCATTAAATCTATATACTAAAGTGTCTTTATCAAAATCTTTAAATGGAATAGTCGTTAAATATTTATTCTCTACAGATTTTATGCCAGGATATTTTTGTTCTAGATTAACAAAACCCTGAGAAAAGAGTAATGTCTGTGCAGAGAAAGTACTTGGGGAAGAAGGTTTAATCAAGGATTTAAATCCGTCTATCCCAGAAACTTTGACATAATAATTACAAGAAGATAGTGAAGATGAAGATGAACTACTTGACGCATCAGCATCAGTAGGAGCAAGACTATTTTGCCTGTTTATATAAATGTATCCACCCAAAAGCAATCCTAAAAATATTACAACCACTATGATAACGGAGATTAACTGTTTTTGATTCTTCATTTAAATAGTTTATGATTAATTAACTATTTATAATTTACCAACATGATTTAAGAATAGCAATAGATGATTATTTAGATACCCTACTTCCAATATAGTATGGTACTGATACAACAATTAATCCTAATATAGATAATAGTGTTAAATATAATATATTCTCTTGTCCATTATATGGATTAACAACTCTAATTGATGCCATCATAATTCCAATAATTAATGATAGTGTAATAGATTCATATTTATTTAATAGATATCTAAATAATTTAGATTGAAATATTAATCCAAATATAACTCCAATGATAAATGTAAGTACTATGTATATACTATCAAGTGATATCGATATAGATAATATATTCTTTACAGAATTAATTACCACATCATATATACCTAATAGTATTAATACAAATGGTACACTAATACCTGGAAGTAGTACTGCTAGAGCAGCTACAAATCCCCCTAAGAAAAGTAATATAGTACTAGGATTCTCAACTACCCTAGTAATACCTATTAAATCTAGTAATAGGTAGGTAATGATAAAACCTATGATAATGAATACGAGATCTACTATCTTAAACTTCTTTATTTGAGAATATAATATATATATTGAAAATAGTATTGGTCCTAGTATAAATGCATATACATAATTTTCATAACTATGTAGTAGATAACTAATTATATTAACAAATATCCCTACTCCAACTACAGCACCCAGTAGTAATTGAATTAACCATTTGATATCTATATTAAAAAATGCACTCTTAATATCATCTATATTTCTTTTACGAATAATTGCTAAAGAGATTGTTTTAATGAGATCTACAATATCATTAATAATATCTAGTATTTTAGTAAATATACCAGATATTAATGCAACTGTTGTTGCTCCAAGTCCTGGTATTAATTCTGCAATACCCATTAGAAAACCTTTTAATACTACATCTATCTTTATCATATTTATATAGTATATCAGATATTAAAATATTGTGGAGGATTAAGAGTAATTGTAGATTGATCAATATCAGTTAATTTGTCTACAAAGGCATGTGTATTCCAATATTCAATATCTGATTTCCTTGCAAATTTACTAAATGGCTCTGGCCCTACTCTTTCTCCAATGTAACCAGTAATTAATGTATAGTTATATTTCGTCTTAAGTAATACTATTGTGAGAATATTTGATGGTATACCTTCTCTATCTTTCACAATCCTAGATAATCCATCTCTATTCTTCCTTTTTGCAAAATATATATGATCACTTGATTGAGTTTTAACTACCTTACATATACCAATATTGTGATCAAAGATAATGGATTCCTCTATATGATTTCTCTCTTTAGAATCTATCTGATCTAAAGAATCTACTATTAAATCTAGAAGGAGATTGTCTACATGAGAAATCTTTCTATTATACACATATTCTCCACTTTTAAGTCTTCCAAGATATTTCATTATCTAACTACTACTGCTGTATATCCAAAATATGACCATTTATATGATAGTTGACTTTGAGTTGCAGTATATGTTCCTATCCATGGGTCTCTAATATAGAAGAGATATGGACTACTTTCACTTCCTGCAAATCCATATATTACAGAAGAGTGCAAACCTGGTTTTGCACCATAGGTATAGTGCCAATCATATCTTGTTTGATTACTATTTCCATTATATGCCCAAATTATTATTGGATTACCATTTGATATCTCTTTAGCAACTTGTGAATATGACATTCCAGATATTGCTGATGATTTAGGTCTGTAGGCCTGAACAAAACTTACTATTGGTCCCCAATGAACTCCATAGTTATCTATCCAATCTGCATTAGGGTTTCCACCTGTTTTTGTACTACTATTATATGGTGTACCAGCCCCTATACTATTAATTATACCTTGTTCTGTAACACCAATACCTTTTGATGCCAGAGCCATTTTAGTTGAAGTTAAATTACACATAAATGTTCCATTTGCTACACTTCTTTGAGAATACTGAGGAACATCTAAAAGCACAATCTGACTTCTTGTTGTAAATGAATATGTATAGTCTTTATTTGAATCTAGACCATCTATACTTTTAATACCACTTTTAACAGAAATAGTATATCTTGTTTGATATTCATATGCTTTAGTTGGGGATAGTGTTACAGTATTTCCTTTCCAACTATACTTAAATGACATATTTGGTGATACTTTTATTAAATTTTGAGCACTGCTCTTATCTACGGGCTGATCAAAAGTTATTGATATTGGATATGATGTAGAAACTCCTGATGCACCACTTCTAGGGTAGATATCACTAACACCTACATAACCAAATGTCTTAAAGGTATGTGTTATATCCTTTTCAAGAATACCTTTCTTTTGAGTTAATGTTCCTTTCTTAAGTATAATTTTATACTCTGTATTCTTTTTCAAATTACCAGAAGTATATAACTTAATATTCCTACCATCATCAGATACCTTAGTTGTATATTCAATATTAGGAGTAATAGCTATATTATTTACCAGTGATTCTTTATCCATTGCTTCTATAAATGTGATATCTATATCATTTTTATATGATATATAGCTATCTTTAGGAGATATACTCTTAATTCCTGGAGGATTTACAGTAACGAAGGATAAATCTTTTACAATCCTCTTATTAGGGATTACAGGATCTTCTTCACCTATTTTATTTACTATTAAATCTATATTTAATGTATATTTAGTACCTTGCTTAAAACCTTCATCAAAATTTATCGTAATAGTATTCTCATTCTTAACTAAACTATATTTTGAAACAGGAGTAGTATTTACTTCAAGATCTACATTACTTAAGACAGGTTGTGTAAATGTTAACACTATTGGATTGATTGTTGAAACATCTTTCTGTCCATTAGTTATTGATATACTTTCAAATTCAAGCATCTTTGGTGATTTATACTCCATTGCTATTTCATGCAAACCACCTTCTTGTTTTACTGATGTAACATTTACTGAATAGTATAGGATATCTCTGTCATATGGAATTGTATTCTGTGGTATAAGTTTAACTTTATTATATGAGTATTTCTTTAGTTCTGTACCAAATATTGAATCTATAGTTCCAACAATATCATAAATATCTGAATTATATTCTATTGTTGGATTTAAATATTTTGGTTCTGTTCCTATTTTATACTGATCTATATTTATCGGTTTATCAAATATAATTTCAACAATATCGTTCTTTTCATAGTATAGATCCTCTTTAACAGGTGTATAGCTTAACACCTGAGGTGTAGATGCAAAATATGTATTGTAGTACATAGGTAGATATATCAATGAAGCAAAGATATTAATGATAAACAGAACTGAAAAGATTAGGAAATTGAATTTCAAAAATGCCTTAATACTACTCCTCTTCCTTATTATTAATGCAATTAATGAATATATTAATTGTATAAATATAAATAATACTAATTGAATTAAAGGTAATACTATTAATATTAAAGCTAATTTTGTATCCCAAAGGAAATTATTTAACTCCAGCATATTTATTATAATACGATGTTAATGTTGTATATATTACAGAACCATTATCAGAATAATTTGAGAAATAGTCTACATATCTTAATGTAGGTATCATCTTTAATTGCTCATCTTTGAAATAATCAGGATGGGATAGGAAAGTAACTGTATTATGTTTATCACTATTTAGGTAGTATATTCCATTAAATCTAGCTACGAGTTGTTTTGTACTGAAAGCCCATGTATCACCTCCAGTATTAGGTATTTCATAAATACCTAAACTAGCAGCTTTAGTTGTTGATATATTTTGATTACTTGCAGACATCCAATATGGTTGAGTTGTAGTGGATAGATTCCAGAAACCATCAAACCTATTTATTGCACCAAAATTTAATGTATTATATTTAGTTCTACCAGATGTATCTATTTTCATACCACAATCTTTAATTGCTCTTAGTCCATCATTATTAACAAACCAACCCCCTGCTCTAAAAGCAAATGGCTCAGGTAGATTATTTGTTTTAAATTGTTCTTTTGCCCATAAACACATCTTTAATTGATCTTCATACTTATATTCTGTAAATGGAACATCATACCCATCTTTCATACCACTCCACCCTTTTACATCAACAGGTGTAATCCCTATCTTAGTTAACATATCCTTAAACATATGTAGATGCAGTGCAATTTCGTCTTTATTCTTTGTATGTGCATTCTTTACATATAGTATCTGTGTATCTACATTTGCTTTTGATATAACTGTGGTATTCCAAATCCTTGGATTAAACATATGAGTTAGTATAAACCCTTGAGTGTTTTTTCTTATCTGAGTCAGTTTATTTAAATTCTCTTGAGGAATATAGTATCCTTCCCAATCAAGTGACCATATTACATATGTTGGATAATCAATAACTATATCCTTTGAAAAAGATGTTTTAAATTTCTCTTCTCCTAATATATTATTAACCACCAAATCAATTATTAATTTATTATCTCCTATACTATACTTTTTACCTAAATCAATTTTTGTATTAACTAAATTTCCATCACATTTATACTCTAAATTCTGTTCTTTATATCTAAATACGACAGTATTTTCATCTTGTATCTTTACAAGGTCCTCACAAGAAATTGGTAAGGATATTGTATATGACAATTTTGTAGTATCTGTCTCACCAACTAGAATATTCTTTTTACCGTATACATAACCTGGTTTATATACAACCTTTATTTTATTATTTAAAGTATAATCAGCAACTAACTTTTTATCCTTCATTGTTTCAATTTTAGATAATATCTCTTCATTAGTTGGTTGTTCATAATTATCTGAAATAGAGATTATAATAGCTTTATATCCTGTATTATCTATTTGAATCCAATATCCTTTATTAATATCTAAATAGTCTCTATAACTCAAAGTTGAAAGGCTTTCATTAACCTTACCATATACAGTAATATCATAACCCATCGCATTTGAATTAAGTGTTGAACTATCAACATATATATTAATAAATGAATTCGTATTCTCATTAGTATCTATTTCATATATCCTCTCTCCTTCATACTCCCAGATATTTTTCTTACTCCCTTCCCACTTTTCTAAGAATATCTCAATACTAGTTTTTGGAATTTCAACAACTGGTTCCTTTTGGCTCTCATTATATGCACTAATTCCATATGTAGTTATGTGTATTAAAAATATATGAATAACAAAGAAATGAAGTGCATACTTACCTATATATTCAAGAATGTTTTTTTCAAATTTAACTAGAGAATTAGCAATAAAATAGAAAAGTATTGTTATAGATACAGATAATGATAGATATATAGGAAGTGGCGGAAATCGATAACTATCAATATCAAATATATTAATAGGTTTTGCAAAATATAAAGCTATAGATACAACACTTGATAGTATAAACAGTATTATCAAATTAGAGTTAAAGTAATTATCATCCTTAGATTTAAGATATCCTAACCATGTTGCAATAAAGAAAATTATCGAATAACTTAGGATAGGAAATGTATTCCAAGAAGTATCTTTTACATTGGCAAAAAGCGAGAATATATCATGAATTTGAAATATAGGAATTGATATTAGTAATAATATTGTGAATAAACCAATCGTAATATAACCCATGTTTGTAGTAACCCAATATTCATTTACATTATCATCAAATCTATCAGTTATTTTTCGTATAAAATAAGCAATGAAAGGGAAAATAGCTAAAGGTATAAGATATTCTTGTAAGAAGATTGGCTTTGAGAAAGTATTTAGTATATCTAATCTATTTGAAATTGCATAAACAATTCCTAAGAAAACATAAATTAAAACAAGTATAAATAGTTTTTTAAGTAATGGGAGAAAAGATAATCTTGTCCATTTATAACCCATTAGAAGACCACTAACAAAAAGAAAAATAGGAAAACTTACAAATCCACCGAGTAATGATAAATTATCTCCTAATATATTATCTATATTATAAAAGAATGATACCCATATATGTGTAAATATCATTGTTAAAACACTTATTCCTCTAAGTATATCTAATTGTGTCCAATTTTTATCTCTCATATTTTATTATACTACTGATTACTTAAATCTTCCTCAAAATCTCCACCTATATATTGAGGAGATATTATATGCAAATCTATATATGCTTTATATAAAGCAAATACTTCCCTTATATAAAATATATTCTCATTAATATATCTATTTTTTGTAGCAGAATATCCTATCGATTTAATACCTATGTTTTCACATGTATATATAGATCTATACAGATGATACTTCTGTGTAATCAATACTGCTTCATTTACATTCCAAAGTGTTTTAGCTCTAATACATGTATCATATGTTCTAAGTCCTGCATAATCACGGATAATATCTTGTTCAGGAATATTATTATTTTTTAAATAATCATACATTACCTGTGGTTCATTATATCTATGATACCTATTATCTCCAGATACTATTATCTTTTGTATTTTCCCTAATTCATAAAGCTCTTTGGCACTATCTAATCTATCTCTTAATACATCAGAAGGTTGTTTATTTGGTAATGCTGCAGCACCAAATACAATACCCACATTAACAGGATATATATTCTTTATATCAGAATATATGTTAGATTGTGTTGAATATATAATTACAAATGGTAGTGCAATAGTCACAAGAATTAATATAAATATTAATATAATACCAAGTATCTTGATTCCTTTTTTATACTTTTTTAATATATTCACTACA
>CAZJKB010000004.1:0-25914 GCA_964546485.1 uncultured Candidatus Saccharibacteria bacterium
ATAAAGTAGTGTTAGAATTATTATTAGTGCTGTTATTATTTATGATATTTTATATATATGAAAGGATTTGAAATAATAGAGGGAAAGGTACCAATATTAATAAGTGCACCTCACATATATAATCACTATAGAAGTAGTTTGAAGATGTCGTATAAACAAGGTGAACCATATACTGGTGAAATTGTTAAGGAATTAGCTAGAAGATTGAATTGTTATGCAATACTCTCTTCAGAAGAACTAGACTATGATCCAAATAGTTCACTTTTAGAAAATAATCCATATAAGAGAGAGGTTGGTAGAATAATCAAATCTAAAAAAATAAAGATGTTTATCGATATCCATGGACTTAGTGATAAATATAGTTATGATTTAGCAATATATTATGGTTTAAGATATAGAAATGCAAAGAAAGAAGCATATAGAATAGCAAATGGATTAAATACCAAAGAGTTGAGAGAGATTTTAATTCAAATGAGGAATTTTAAAGATAATAACAATGAGACATTAAGTGAATATGTTATAAAAAACTTTAAAAAGATATCTTTGCAGCTAGAAATAGCAAGATATATTCGAGAAGATGATATATTAAGAAATGCTTTCATATCATCACTTTCTACAGTTCTATTAACTAAATAATGAAAAATTAATAAAGCCTTTTGACTCATGCTCTGGGCTTTGATAGACTATCAGGTATAAGTTTAATAAATATTATTATGAATAAGGATAATGTGGTTAAAGTTGATAATAGTGCTCAGTTAAGTGCTAAGAAAAAAGCTATTGAAATGGCTGTTTCTCAAATTGAAAAGCAATTTGGTCAAGGATCTATAATGAAACTTGGGAGTAAGGATAAGATTAATGTTGATGTAATACCAACAGGTGCTCTCTCATTAGATTTAGCACTTGGTATTGGTGGTATTCCAAGAGGTAGGATTGTTGAAATATTTGGTCCTGAATCCTCAGGTAAGACAACACTTGCTATGCATATAATTGCTGAAGCACAAAAGATTGGTGAAGCAGTAGCATTTATTGATGCTGAGCATGCATTTGATCCTACATATGCTAAAGCAATAGGTATTAATATAGATGAGATGTTCATTTCTCAACCTGATTTTGGAGAACAAGCATTAGAAATATTAGAAACATTAGTTCGATCCTCAGGTTTTGGAGTTATAGTTGTAGACTCAGTAGCAGCACTTACACCAAGAGCAGAGATCGAGGGTGAAATGGGTGATAGTCATATGGGATTACAAGCAAGACTCATGTCTCAAGCTTTAAGAAAAATAACAGCAATAGCTAATAAAGCTGGTACAACAGTAATATTCTTAAATCAATTAAGGATGAAGATTGGTGTAATGTTTGGTAATCCTGAAACAACAACAGGTGGTAATGCTCTTAAATTCTATGCATCTATTAGAATGGATATAAGACAGAAGGATAAGATAATGAAGGGAGATGAATTAATTGGTCATACAAGAGTTGTAAAAGTTGTAAAGAATAAGCTTGCTCCTCCATTTAGAGAAGCTAGTTTTAATATCATATATCCAACAGGTATTGATAAAGAGAGTAGTCTACTTGATGCTGCAGTTGGTAGAGGAATAATTGAAAAATCAGGTGCTTGGTTTAAATATGGTGAGAAACAATTAGCACAAGGTAGGGAATCCACTATTGAAGAATTGAAAAAAGATAAAGCATTAGCTACAGAAGTTGAAAAGAAAATTAGAGCAACTATTAAATAATAGTGATAATTACAAAATTAGAAGCACAAAAGAAGAATGCAGGTAGGATAAATCTATATATAGATGATGTATTCTTCTGTGGTATATCTGCAGATACACTTGTTCAATTCAATCTATATGTGAAAAAAGAGATAGATCAAGAGCTTCTAGATTCAATACTAAATCAAGAAATATATAATAGAATATATGATAGAGCCCTTTCATATATTACGGGTTCTATGAAATCTCAAAAGCAGTTGAGGGACAAATTGAAGGAAGTATTATATAAAAAGAAAGGGATATGGTTTAAAGAAGAGTACTATCATGAAGCTCTGTTGCATATAGATAATGTAATATCTAAACTTGAGAGTTTTGGTTATATAAATGATTTAGAATATGCAAGGGTATTTGTTGAAAATAGGAATAGAAATAAACCTAGATCTATACTTCAATTGAAACAAGAGCTAGTTCTCAAGGGAATATCTAAGAATATAATAGATGATGTATTAGCAGGTTTTGATACAACACAAGCAATATTGGATGTATATAATAAGAAGTATAATGGGGAAAAATTAGATATTAATGATAATAAGAAAGTAGGGTATCTAGCAAGAAAAGGATTTAGCTATGATGATATTACTAAATTAGTAAATATACTAAATGACACTGAAGAATAACAGAAAATGGAATATAAAACATAGAGTAGATGATATTAACAATATACTATCATTGATTCTTAAAGATAGAGGGATAAATGATATAGATAGATTTCTTAATCCAAGAATAGAAGATATTCCATCATATAAAAAACTATATAATGTAAAAAAAGCAGTAAAAGAAATTGTTCATAGTATAAGTAATGATGAAAAGATATATATACATGGTGATTTTGATGTAGATGGAATTAGTGCTTCCGCTATTCTTTGGCAATTCATATACCAAGACTTAGCTAAACATATAAATAAAAAGATCGATATACTTCCATATATACCAGATAGGGTTGATGAGGGTTATGGACTATCTAGATCGTCATTGGATAACATGATTAGTAATGGTGCCCAATTAATAATTACAGTTGATTGTGGGGTTAGAGATAGAGAATTAATTGAAGAATATATAGAGAATAATAATTTAAATATAATAATAACTGATCATCATCAACCACCTGATGATATATCTGATGTTAAGTATACGATTGTTCATCAAATGTTTCCTAATAAAGAATTTGTAGAACAAAAGATCTGTGGAAGTGCAGTAATATATTTTCTCATACAGGCATTAATTGAAGAGTATAAAATGAATGAGAATAAACTATATGGAATAGATCTTGTTGGACTCGCAACTGTAACAGATATGATGCCTCTTGTCGGTCTTAATAGGATATTTGTTAAGTATGCTATTGAAGAAATAAAGAAAGGTAATAGATTAGGACTCAAGAAGTTAATAAACATATCAGGGGTTAATGAGAAAGAATTTGATTCATATCATATGGGATTTATTGTAGGACCAAGGATTAATGCAGCTGGAAGAATTGGTAGTGCAATGGAAGCTCTTAGACTTCTTGCAAGTAATAATAATATCCTAACAAATGAATTAAGCTCAAAGTTAAATAACCTTAATGTACTAAGGCAAGAAAATACAAAGGAGATATTAGATAAGGCTTTAGAACAATATGAAAATCAAAAAAATAATAAGATATTCATTGCTATTGGAGATAATTGGCATGAGGGCATCATAGGTTTAGTAGCAGGTAAAATATTTGAAAAAATAAATAAACCAACAATAGTAATTACAAGAAGTAAGAAGGGAGAACTAAAAGGATCTGCAAGAAGCATATCATCATTTAATATAACTCAAGCATTGGATAAAAATAAAAAATATTTAGATAAATATGGAGGGCATGCTCAAGCTGCAGGGTTTACACTTTCAGAGAATAATCTAGACCAATTTATACCCTCATTAGTAAAATATGCAAATAAGAAGATAACTGATGATATGTTAATTAAAGAATTAGTTATAGATATAGAATTAGATATAAAGGATATCAATATTGATACATATAATATATTAGAAAAATTAAAGCCATTTGGATATGGAAATAACAGACCACTAATAGCAATACATAATGTAAGAGTACTTGATAAATATATTATGAAAGGTAATCAACATATGAAATTAAAGGTAGGAAGTAATGAGTATAGTATATCTGCAGTAATGTTTAATTGTGATGAAGATATAAATATAATAAATGTTGGAGATAATATATCTATATCAGGATATATAGATATAAATAAATGGAATAACAATACATATATACAATTACAGGTAAAGGAATATAGTGTATAATATAGGGTATGGAAATTGCGAGTTTTAGTACTTCATGTTCAAGACAAATAGTTGATTCAAGACTTTCACTATCACCAGATATTCAAGATTGGTTATCTCAAGCTACAATCAATTTAGAAAATTTAAGTAAAGAATGTCATTATTTAACTATTATTGATCCAAATAAATCGGTATCAGAAATTATGATGGAGTATCATTTATCAAATTTATCGAGATTTGATAGAGATTTTAGTCCTGAGAATATACCATTTTATCTTGTGGGATTTATCAATTATGCACCAAGTAATATATCAGAAATTTTAACAACAATTCTTGATAATGATATTAGTAGTATAGTGAAAATAAGGGCATTCTCTCTATTTATTTCAGGTGCATTGACTTTAGATGATGATGAGTTTGTAAGTACAGAAGAATATCTTAAAAATATAATGTCGAAAAGGAAAGTATTTGATACTCAAAGACATATATTTATTGATCCTAAAGATCCTCATAAAGTTTTTGCAGTTGATGAAATGCAATATATTTATATAAAAGTGTGTAGATATCTATCAACTATCCTATTTAAATCTCTTGGTTAGTAAATATGATTGAGTTTAACCCTGAAAATCCAATTGGAGATGATGTTATTGTTGATCCTGATATAATATATGAACTATATCTTCATTTATACACAATGTTTCCATATCAAATATCAAGGATACAGGATGAGATAGAAATTGAACATCAGATAGATCCAACTAATTATTGGGTATTTATCATACCTTCTGATACAATACCTTCAGACTTTTTATTTGATATTTCAATCAACAGGGGACAAAAATACGGGTGGGTCGATTCTTTCCCATATCAAATAGTTGATGATGAGTTTTTTCATAGTATGAATTTATCAGCAATTGGGTCACTTCAAATGAGTGAAAATATGAGATGGATAATGAATAGAGTGAAGGATGTTCCTTCGAAAGCAGCATCCAAGTATCTGACTAATCTCATTTCCAGAGATGAAGGATTATTTAATATTGAATTACAAGGTATTAAATATGACTCACTAGAGCATCATTCATTGATTAAATACTTCGAGCAAATATCTGAAATAGTTAATTCAGCTATTGAACCTCGTGTGTTATTTATATCTAAAAATAAACAAAGAAAGTCATTCTTCCTTGATGTATATTCAGAATGGTTAGCGATATCCGACATTTTGAATTATATAGATATGGAATACATTAAAAAAAATCTGTGGCATGGGAAAGTTAATTAATATACTTCCTTGATTTTATATTTAGATATTTATATAATACAAATATACAGCGACTAAGGATAGTGTAAGCTTAGAAAATATTAGTGACATTTATTAAAACTAAATACACCAAAGAGCATAATATAATTGTATATTATGAATTGGGGTGGCACCACGGTTAACCATCGTCCCCTATTTAGGGGATTTTTTATTTAATTATACAAATACAATGGAAAGAATATTAGTAAAGAAATGTTTAGAAATGATAGGGCAAGAAGTTAAAGTATCAGGTTGGGTTGCAAATATTAGAGATCATGGTAGTTTAATTTTTGTAGAACTTAGAGATTTTTCAGGTAAATTACAAATAGTTATAAATAGTGAGGATAAAGAGGTTTTTGAAATTGCAAAACAACTTGGAAGTGAATATGTAATATCTGTTATTGGTAATATTGTAAAAAGAGATGAGAAATTAAAGAACAGCAATATTGAAACTGGAGAAATAGAGTTACAAGCAAAAAGTTTGAATATACTAAATGCTTCTAAAACACCTCCATTTCCATTATCAGATGATGGTAGAGATATTGATGAAAACTTAAGATTAAAATATAGATATATTGATATTAGAAGAAAGAGAGTGTCCGAATTAATAAAGAAAAGACATCAGTTCATTATGTATACCAGAGAATGGTTTACAAATAATAGATTTACAGAAATAGAAACACCACTAATGACGGTAAGTACACCAGAAGGAGCCAGAGATTTCTTAGTTCCAAGTAGAGTATTTCCTGGTAAATTCTTTGCACTACCCCAAGCACCACAGCAGTATAAACAGCTTTTAATGGTTGGTGGGGTAGATAGATATTTTCAAATAGCACCATGCTTTAGAGATGAAGATCCAAGAGCAGATAGACACTCTGGTGCTTTCTATCAAATTGATGTTGAATGTTCATTTATGGAAAGTGATGAACAATTCTTTAATATTGTTGAACCATACTTTAAAGATGTTGTTGAAAACTTAACCCAAAAGAAAGTCAAGGAATATCCATTTCCAAGAATTAAGTATACAGATGCTTGGAATACATATGGAAGTGATAAACCTGATTTAAGATATGAGATGAAATTAACAGATATTACTGATATTGCTAAAAGATCTTCAATGAGTATTTTTTCTTCTGTACAAACTGTTAAGGGAATACTTGTGAATAAAGAGTTTAGCAGAATGGAGATTGATGATTGGACTGGAAAGATAAAACAACAAGGAGCAAAAGGTCTTGCTTGGGTAAAGATATCAAATAATGTTTTTGAAGGAGGAGTATCTAAATTCTTTGATGAAAAACTACAGAGTGAAATAAGAGAGGCATTAAAGAGCAATGGATATGATATAACTGATACACCTCAAACACTTTTCTTAGTTGCAGGAGATTGGATGAACACATGTAAGCAACTTGGTTGGTTAAGAAATAGAATGGGTGAAATACTAAATCTTAAAGATCCAAAAGTAATGGCATTTGGATGGATAATTGATTTCGATATGTTTGAATGGAGTGAGAGTGAGAATAGATGGGACTTTATGCATAATCCATTCTCTATGCCAAGAGGTGGTATTGAAGCATTAAAAACAAAAAAGCCAAATGAGATAACAGCACAACAATATGACCTTGCATGTAATGGATATGAAATGGCAAGTGGATCTATTAGAAATCATGACCCTCTAGCATTGATAGAAGCATTTAAGATATGTGGTTATAGTGAAGAAGAAACAAGAGAAAAATTCGGACATATGATATCTGCATTTGAATATGGTGCTCCTCCTCATGGTGGATTTGCTCCAGGTGTAGATAGAATGATGATGGTACTTTTTGATGAAGATAATATTAGAGAAGTATATGCATTTCCACAAACAGGAGGACAGGAATTAATGATGAATTCTCCAAGAGAAGTACCTAAAAAAGATTTAGATATACTTTATCTAGAGTCAACAGAAAAAGGTCATTATCTTTCAGAAGAAATAGTTAATATACTTAATCAAAAAGAGATAGTGTATAAATTGATGGAACATGAAGAAGTACATACATCTGAAGAATCTGCTAAGGTTAGGGGTACTAAACTATCTCAAGGTATGAAAGCTATGATATTAAAATCTAAAGAATATGAAAATAAATATATAATGAGTGTTATACCAGCTGATAAACAGATAGATTTAGATAAACTGTCTAAGGAGTTAAATGAAGAGTATATAGTTGCTCCAAGCGAAGAGGTAGAGAAGAAGTTTGGTATTAAAGTAGGGGCTGTACCTCCATTTGGAAGATTACTCAAATTAGATCTATATTATGATATGAGTATATATAACAAAGATGAGGTAGCATTTAATATTGGTCTTAGAACAAAATCTATATTAATGAAGGCAAGTGATTTAATATCTGTTGCACAACCAGATAAAAGAAGTATTAAATTAGAAATTGCTAAATAAGTAAGGATTTAATAATTAAAAGAGAGGAGCATCTTCTTCAACAACAGGTGCTTCTATTCTTTTATTTTCAACTGCTTCATAATCTATAGCTGGAACATAGTAATGGAATACACCTATTATTCCATTATCAAATGTAGCTTCTCCTGATATCAAGTAGATGGGTTGTAAGAATTTCTGCTCATTTACAGATTCATAGTATTTAATATTGACATCGTATATTGTGAATTTTCTAACTTTTCTTGGAGTATATGGTAATATTTCATCACCATTTTTATCATTTAGATATATTAAACTACCTTTTCCTTTCTGTACTGCATCAATTGCAATAGCTGCAGGAATCAATTGATATGTACCACATGGTTGTGCTGTTACTGGCCAGTATCTGTATGAAGCACCATATATATTCTTATTGGCATTATCCATCTGCTTATCTAAATCATTTCTAGGACCTACTAATATAGATATATTAGGTCCATACATATTTTCATATACTGCTTCAGTATTGAAATTAAAGATATCAATTCTTCCATCTGATGTGCTAATGTTATCTGTTGTTGATACTAATCCTTTTTTCTCTAAATCATTTTTCATCTTTGTTGCATCAGTATAGTCAGATCTAATACTAATCATAGATGCATTCCTAAAGAATGATACTCTTAATAATTCTGCCTCTGCTCTTGATTTTGCTTGTTCTAATGTACCATCAGGTCTGATATTAACAGGTATAATATATGGTTCTACAATTTTTAAATCATCGAATAATAGTCCTTTAGAACTAAGAAATGTTAATGCTAATTGTTTAGCTTCATTATCTGTTGGAAGCTTATTCTCTTTATTTACAGCAACATCCTTAGAGTAGTCTGTAGTGAGTGTAAAGTTAAGATTTCTTGCTTCAATAACTAATGTTCTATATGTTTTATTATCATACCAAACATATTCTGTACTACCTCTTCTTTGCATTGCATCTGGATCAAAACTAAGTCTGTCTGCAAGTAATTTAGCCTCTGTTTGTGAATTAAGTGATTGTCCTGCAATTGTATATTTATATACATTAACAATTCTTGGTAATGATTCAGCTTTTCCACTTCTTGTTTCTATTTCATAAACAAGATCTGAACCTGGAGCTAATGTGAGGGAAGGAATACTCAGTTTATTCTTTAAAAAATCATCTTTTAAATCAGTACATGCATAATTAGCTCTCTGATATTCAGAGATAGTCGATGATGATGGTATATTTACATATATCAATACTCCAATTATAAATAGGGCAAAAACAACTAGAAATATAACTCCAAATCTTCTTGTCCAATATCCTGCTTCTGTTAATGTCATAATTTGATTATATATATTTTTATTACATTTTCCAAATATATTAATATTATGATATTATCATAATGTTTAGTGATAATTTAATATTAAAATTAAATGGATAAATATAGATTAAGAGCTGCTCCAAGTCCAACAGGAAAAGTACATATTGGGAATATTAGAACATATCTATATAACTATCTTCTTGCAAAGAAGTATAATGGTGTAAATATTATAAGAGTTGAAGATACAGATCAAGTTAGAAAAGTACCAAGAGGAACAGAAGCAATGATTGAAGCATATCAGGCAGTAGGTATTACATTTGATGAAGGACCACATGTAGGTGGTAACTATGGTCCATATATTCAATCAGAGAGATTAGGTATATATAAGGAGTATGCAGAGAAATTAATTGATTCTGGACATGCATATTACTGTTTTTGTTCTAAAGAAAGATTAGAAGAAGTTAAAGAGAAACAGAGAATGAATAAGGTTAAGGAACAGTATGATAGGCATTGTAGGAATATCTCAATTGACCAAGCAAGACAGAGAATTGCAAATGGAGAAAAATATGTTGTTAGAATGAAATTTCCACTTGAAGGAAGTATGTCATATGTAGATGAAATATATGGAAAGATTACAATAAATAATAAAGAGATAGATGATATGGTGCTTCTTAAATCAGATGGATATCCTACATATCATTTTGCAGTAGTTATAGATGACCATCTAATGGAGATATCACATGTATTTAGAGGTAGAGAATACTTAACTCAAACAACAAGAAATGTGTTTCTATACGATTCATTTGGTTGGAAACAACCTAAATGGGTACATTGCCCTCCTATATTAAATCCAGATGGAAAGGGAAAATTGAGTAAAAGATTTGGAGCATTACCAGCAGTATCATATCTTAGAAAAGGTTATCTAAAAGAAGCTATTATTAACTACATAATGTTATGTGGGTGGGCACCAAAGCAAGAAGATGCACATCAAGATGAGATATATACAATAGAAGAATTTATAAAACTCTTTGATACTTCAAGGCTTCAGAAAGCAGGTGCTAGATTTGATCAAAAGAAGTTTGATTACATTAATGGGAAGCATATTAGAAGACATACACTTGATGAATTAGCACAATTAGTCTTCTACTGGGCAGATAATTATGTTCTTAAGGAATTTATTTCTGATGCATATACAGAAAAAGAAGATTGGGAAGATAATCTTAAATCTAAAGTATCAAAATATTTACCTTTGTGGAAAAATAATGTTGAGTATTTCAAAAGGGCACTATCACTAGAGTATGAGAGAATAACAATGTTGTCTGAATTACCTGATTCATTAGACTTCTTTTATGATCAGATAGATGAATGGGAAGATAGTGATTGGAATACAAAGAATAGAAGTAAATCTGAACTTGCAAGTGCTTTAGAAGGTATATTACCAAAACTAGATGAACTATTTAAAGATAATGTATTTAACCATGATACATGGGAAGTTTTAGTAAGAGGATTTGCAGATGAAATAGGTTTTAAACATGGTGATATGTTCTTAGCAATTAGATCTGCAACAACTGGTAGATTACAAAGTCCTCCACTACTTGAATGTTTTGAAATAATGGGTTGGGATAAAACAAGATTAAATATTATAAATGCAATAAACTATCTAAGAAAATAATATGAATTGGACACCTATCTTAAATATCGGCCTAGTTATCATGGTTACTGGTTTTGTTGTAATAGGAGATATCTTTCTTAAGAACTCAACAATAACAACAGGTAAAACAAGTGTCATAAACTTAATAATTGGTATTATTATCTACCTACTAAGTACATTTGGTTTCGTTCAAATGTATAAGGTAATGCAGTTTTCTAATTCAGGTGTTATATACTCAATTGTATCTATACTACTTTTTGTAGGTATTGGTTTAGTAGTGTATAAGGAAACAATTAGTACAGGAGAATGGATAGGTATAGCACTTGCTATAATTGCCATTATACTGATGTCTAGATTTGCATAATTGTATTTCATGGATAAGCATTTTGATTATATTGTTCTAGGTTTTGGACTCTCAGGGGCTATATTTTCATACTATTTAAATAAAAAATATCCAGAAAAAAAGATATTAGTAATAGAAAATAATAAATACAGTTTAAAGAATAAAACCATATCATTTTGGAAAAGAAAAGATAGTGAAATTGATTTTGATAATATAATCTCAAAGAGATGGAGCAATGTATCAGTAAATACAGGTAAAGATAAAGAATATGTATTAGATAAATATGAGTATTGCACAGTACATGGAAATCAACTATATGACTATATATTCAAAGAGATTTCAAGTAATAATAATATATCATTTATAAATGATTCAGTTATATCTATACCCTTAAAAAATGATAAATACTTTGTACAAACAACAAATAATACATATTATGCTCAAACAATATTTAATAGTATATATACTCAGCCTAAACTAAATAACAAAGAAATTATAAAGAAACAACATTTTAGAGGATATAGAATCAAGGTTGATAGTGATATATTTAATCCTAAAACTGTTTCATTCATGGATTTTAATAATAATGATGATTGGCATTTCTTCTATACCCTTCCATATTCAAAAAGTGAAGCATTAGTAGAAGAAGTATCATTAAACAATATAAATGTAGGAGATTTAGAAAAATATATTGAAGATAGATATAAAGTAAATAAATATAATATTGAATATATTGAACAAGGTTGTATACCTATGACGGATTATAAGTTTAATAGATTTGATAAAAACATAGTTAATATAGGAGTAAACGGAGGAGGTGTTAAGCCGTCTACAGGATATGCATTTAATAAGATATTAAAACAAGTAGATGAATATTTTAATAATAAACAATATTCCAATACTTCATTCTATAGTTTAACAGATACTTTGATTTTAAATATTATGGAAAAGTATCCTAATAAACTATCAATTATATTTAAGAATATATTAAATAATAATATAGAAAATATATTTGAATTTTTAGATGAAGAGAGTAATCTATTTAAGATTTGTAAGATAGGTACTAGGTTAATACCTGTATCAAATTATTTTATTAAAGCATATTTGTATAGTATAATTAATAGATAAAGATATTGCCGGATCGTCTAAAGGTAGGACGACTGCCTCTGGAGCAGTTAATCTTGGTTCGAGTCCAGGTCCGGCAACCAAATTAATGAATAAAATTAAATGGAACAACTAGTCCTTCGAGATACAAATAATCTTGCATATCCAACAGACCAATGCTTCATTAACTATTTACCTTCAGAATGGCAGGACTTTTTTCAAAAATATAACTTAGAGCTCGATACTGATTGGATTAGTGAAACATTTAAAGAAGAGGTTGTACTTGATAGTACTATAAATTGGTATCAATTAGAGTCTTTAATAGGTATGTATTTTGAAACAGGAGATTTAGAAACGCTTGATTTTGATGGGTTATATAAAGGTGGTTATACATTAGCTACATTACAACTATTCTCTAGATATTCAAAGCTAGATTATATTGGTACACCAAGAGGTTTGACTCAAAATATTGTAAATAAATTTAAATCTATGACAGAGAAGCATGGTGTTAGAATGAGAGCAATATATATGGCTATGATTTTAGGTACTGAAAGATATTTATTCAGTTCTCAAATTGATTCTAATAAATGGGAAATATTTACTAAATTAATTAATAATTGGTTTAATAATTTTGAGATTAGTATGTTGCCTCATCTTAACCCCAAAGGTATATCAAAGGAAGATATCCAAGAATATATGGAATATATACTTAATGTGTTATGGAATGAGAAGACAGGTCTTTTATATAGTAAAGTCCAGGAAATAAATGATAGATCTTTATCTCAATTCTAAATACAGTATTTAAACATATAGTTATAGGATTACAATCTCTATTCTATTACTTCAATAATTATGATATTTTATTCCATTAGTATTTGTATCATTTCTTTATCAATGATATATTTTAATAATACTTTGTTGTATTTATATGTGTAAATTTAGTGTTCAAAAACTAGGGGTAAGTATTGTTGTATTATCTATCTTCTTTTTGTTCACAAATGAAATTCAGGCTGCAAGTATATCCTCAAATGATTTATCTATTGATAATATTGTTAATCTTGAGAAAGAGATTGGTAGTGATGCTTTGGAATTGAAGGCTAGTGGATATAATACTGCTATTGCATTAAGAACACCACAAAAACCATTAGGATATGGCTCAGCATATGTTAGTGATAACAATAGATATATATATGTAACAAGAGGATATGGGGATACAGATTTTTGGAGATATGATACAGTTGAGGATAAATGGATAGATTTAGCTAGTTTACCTTTTGGAGTATACTATGGTTCAAATTTTACATTATTAAATAATGAAATTTATTTATTATTTGGAGGTTTTCAAAAATCATTTGCAAAATATTCGATAAGTGAGAATAGATGGAGTATGTTAGCTAACTATCCAGATCAAGCATATCAAGGGGCATCTATAGAATCTGATGGTACAAATATATATGCAGTATCTGGTTTGGGTAATCAAGCATTCTATAAATATGATGTTAGTGCTAATGAGTGGAATCCTATGCCTGCTATTCCAGGAGGTGTTAGAGGTGGTGCTGATTTAATTCATCTAAATGGATATCTGTATTTAACAAGGGGAAATAGTACAAATACTTTTTATAGATTCAATCTTTCAAATAATACATGGGCAAGTAGGGCAGTTGTTCCTGCTGTGTTATCTGAAGATTTGAATATGACATCTGATGGTAGTAGATATATCTATGTACCAAGAATGATTGGAACTGCTACATTTTATAGATATGATACTGAATTGGATATTTGGTCTACATTGGTTGATGCACCAGCTGTTGCAAGAGCAGGAGCAGCAATATATATGCCTGATAATAATATATACTTTTTTAGAGCAAACGGTACTTATGATCTATGGAAGTATAGTATAAGTGAGAATAAGTTTTTGGGAATTCCTAACATGCCTGGCTCAGTAGGTCTTGCAGCTCATGTTCATTACTATAATAATGCTTTGTATGTAGTTCGTGGGTATAATACGAATACAATATACAAATATGATATTTCAACAAGGATTTGGACAACATTAGCAGCAGCACCAAATACGATAAACCATGAGGGGCAGTCAGTATTAGCAAACGGTATAATCTATATATTTAGAGGAAATAGTACTCCTACCTTTTATAGTTACAATATCGCTACAGACACATGGTCAACACTTACTAATGCAACTGTAAATATTAATACAGCAGTTTTAGCATATCCTGGTAGTGGCAACTACCTATATGTTGCAAGATCAGGTGGTACAGGAGTGTTTTGGCGGTATGATATCTCTTTAAATACTTGGGATGATCTCTCAGTTGCAGATCTTCCAGCAGGGGTTGCTCCTAATGTTGGTGCATCTATTACAAGTGTTGGAGATAATCTTTATCTAACATATGGTATGGGTATCTCTAGATTCTTTCGATATACGATATCTACAAACACATGGAGTGAATTAGCTAATTTACCATTCTCCCCATTATATGGTACAGATGTGGTAGATGTAGATAGTAACAGAATTGTTGCACTTGCAGGTAATAATACTAGAGAATTATATGAATACAATATTAGTGCAAATACATGGAGGAAATTACCTCTTGTACAAGGTGTTGGTCAAGTAGATGCTGGTGTTTATGTCGGTGGATCTATTACATATAATAATAATACATTTTATATCATAAGAGGAAACTATAGAGCTGAAGTTTTAACGTATACATATGAGCCTACAAAATATGTACCAAATGGAGTGTATACTTCTAATACAATCGATTTAAAATATGTCTCCTCTTTTAACTCCCTAAATGTAGTCTCTGATAATCAAGGAGATTCATATATTAGAGTATATACAAGAGTAAGTGATAATGGTATTGATTGGGATAGTTGGCAGTTAACTACAGGTTCCAGTATTAATTCTAGTCCAAAGAGATACATTCAAATTAAAATAGAACTGTATTCTTCTTCCGATGGACAGATATCTCCTAAAGTAAGTTCATACTCTCTTGATTATAATACTGATATAACAGCTCCAAATACTGTGGATTTGGTTCTTGGATATTCAAAAGAAATAGACGGTGAAGTATTAACTTCAGAAGTTACATATAAACATATAAATCCATATTTTACATGGTCCACTCCAAGTGATTCCCAAACAGAAGTTGTAGGATATTATGTATATTTTGGTTCTGATATTAATGCTAATCCAATTAATGATGGATACTATACAACTAATAACTATCATAAGGTTATTTCTGTAATGTCAATTGGTAACAATTATTTAAAGATAGTTTCTGTAGATAGGTTGGGAAATACCTCTTCTGTATCAAATCCGTTTATTTATTCATATGAGGGGATAGGTCCATTTATTGAATTATCTAAATTATCAAGTCAATTGAATGGTACATCTGATAGTACACAAATTCTAAATGGATTGAGATTATCTAATACAGATACAGGATTTTGGAAACAAGAATTTATGAGATTTTCACCTGTTGGTCTTGGATATGGTTCTGTAAATGTAGCATATGTGGAGGATGAAAATAAGGTGTATATTGCACCTGGTATGAATAATAATCTCTTTTATTCCTATGATTTAATTACAAATACTTGGACAAGATTGGCTGATACTCCTGGTTTAGTATATATCGGTGGAGGTGCAGTAAAAGGGTCTAATGGTTTTATTTATATGGCAAGAGGGAATAATACTGGAGAATTTTGGAAATATAATATAGCAACAAATACATGGGATACAAATATATCTCAGATTCCTATGCCAACATATTATGGTACAAGTTTTGTATTTGACGAGAGTAATTATATTTATATGTTAAGAGGTAATAATACTAACTCTTTCTTAAGATATGATATTCAAGACGACAGTTGGCAGACTCTTGAAAATACTGATTTTGGTGCTCCATCTAATAACTATAGTAATCTTGTATATATTGATGGATCTATTACCATAGATATTGAGAATAAGAAGATATATGCAATACAGGGAAACTATTTACCTGGTTTCTCAGTGTATGACATTGATACAAACAAATGGACATATATTGGACAATTACCAGCACTTCCATATCAAGGTGGTTCTATAGAATATAGTTCAGTTAATAATTCGATATATTTCATCCCTGGTGATGGACATATTAATATGTATAAATATGATATTGAAAATAATAATTGGAGTACAATTAGCAAAGTACCTGCATTCTTTGGATATGGTGGTGGGTTGCATAAAATAAAAGGGGATTATTTCTTTGGAATAAGAGGTGCAAATAATACGATCGTTTATAAATATAATATTAAAGACAATTCATGGTTGTTACCTAAAAGAGGGCTATTCGGACAAGAATATGCATCATCATCACTACTTGGTACATCATATAGTGCTGATATTGTATATACAGAAAATGATTTCCTTTATCTCACAAGAGGAAACTATGGAAATGATTTTGTAAGGTATAATCAAAAAACAGGAGAAATTAAGAGAATGGCATCACTCCCTATGGGTGGATATGTAGGTGCTACAATGGTATATGATTCCGTAAATAAAAAAATATATTATATATCAGGTTTATATGATAATGGCTTTTATCAATATGATATCCCAACAAATAAATGGATAAAGATAAGCACTGATAATCTACCTTCAAATGGTAATAGTGGTGCAAGTTTAATATTTGATGGGAATAGATATATATACTATATGAGAGGTGGTGCTGTTAACTTCTATAGATACGATACACAAGGTAATGCTGGCTCTCGTTGGTCATCTCTTGCAAATATTCCTGCATCTGTTGGATATGGGGCTGAATTAGAGATAGTTGGAAATACAATATATACATTAAGAGCAGGTAATTCCAACAATTTTTATAAGTATGATATTGCAACAAATACATGGAGTTCGCTTGCAAGTCATCCTACATTACCTTTTTATGAAGCATTTTTAACATACGGGCAAGATGGTTATTTATACACACCTAGAGGAAATAATACGAATGAATATTATAGATATTCAATTGCAAGTAATACTTGGGAGAGAATAGCAGATCTTCCTGCATTCTTTCATTATGGAGGAGCAGGTGAGAGTAATAAGTATAATAAAATATTTATGTTAACCGGTGTTGGTTCTAATTCTCCTACAGATGGTCTATATGAATATGTTGTTAAAACTGAGAACTCTGCATTTGTAAGGAATGGAAAGTATACTACTGAATCATATTCATTAGGACAAGTATATAAGTACGGTGAACTTTTGATTAATCAAATACTTCCAGATAATACAAACTTAAGTATTCAAAGTAGTGTCTCTGATGATAATAATACTTGGAGTAGTTGGACTAACATAACATTAATTTCAAATAATGGTAATAACTATAGATATAGATTAACATCAGAATCAAAGAAATATATTAAATTTAGATTCAATTTTGTATCAAATGATGGAGTCAGTTCTCCAATAATTAATGAAATGAAATTCAGATATTATGCAGATGAAATAGCTCCTGAAAATCCTAAGACAGAAGGATTAACAGTTGTTGATAATTCTAATGTAAGTGTAAACATTACTACAGACACATGGAATAACATACCTAATGTTAGGTACAGTTGGGTTGAGAAGGATAATGTTAATGGAGCAATAGATAATATCAATGGATCGGGAATAAAAGGATATTATGTATATTATGGTACTAATCAAAATGCAATCCCAAGTGTTGATGGAATATTTCAAGAACAGAATGTATTTAATGGACAAAATATGATTGATAATAGTACATACTATTTGAGAATACAGACAGTTGATTGGGCAGGTAATCTATCAGAAAATATCTGGGCACCATTCATTTACAAATATGATGCATCTGGACCTTCTTCAATATCTAATTTAACTGTTGATCCTGCTGGATATACAGCAACAAATAGTTTTAATTTTTCATGGGACTATTCTACAACAACAGGAGCACCTATTTCTCAGTATTGTTATAAAACTGGGGCAACTTCTGGGGACTATTCAGTTGAACAGTGTATAAATAATAATGAGATAGCAAGTATTCCATCATATAGAGTTGGTACAAATATATTTTATGTTAGAGCTAAGGATTTAGCTGGTAACTATAGTTCACAAGCTAGTGTTAACTATTTCTTTGTGAACTCTGATAATGCTCCAGCACCTCCTACAAATTTACAGGTTACACCTACAAATAGTACAAGTAATAGCTTTGCATTTAGATGGGATCCACCAGCAGTTGGTACATACTATGGCTCTGTTTCAAATATGAGTTATCTATATAGTGTCAATGCTCTTCCAACAGCATATAGTACATCTGCAACAAGTCTTACATATCTAAATGCTGGTGCATTTGCAACATTACCAGGAGAGAATATATTCTATATTGTTTCTAAAGATGAAGCTGGTAATGTCAACTATTCTAATTATGCCTCTATCTCATTTTTTGCAAATACTGTTGCTCCTGGTCTTCCACTTAATGTAGAGATAGCAGACGTCTCAGTTAAATCAACAGAGAGTTGGAGATTGGCAATTTCTTGGGATCAACCTCTTGATGAGGGAAGTGGAGTAGCTGGCTATCAAATATATAGATCAATAGATGGAGATAATTTCACATTCCATTCATATACTAGTGGTAACTCTCTTGTAGATACAAGGTTAATCCAACAAATGTATTATTATAAAGTTAAGGCTTGTGATAGTACGAATAACTGTGGTGGTTTTTCATCAACTGTTAATTTCCTTCCAGATGGTAGATATACTGAACCGGCAGATCTTTTAGTTGCACCATTCATAGTAGAGTCAACTTCAAAAAGAGCAAAAATATCTTGGATAACATCAAGAACAGCTGATTCAAAAATTGCATATGGTATTGAACCTGGAGTGTATTATGAGACAGAGGTATCTAATTCTGATCAAGTGTTAGATCATACATTATCTATAAATAATTTAAAGCCTGGTACAAAGTACTATTATGTTGCTAAGTGGACTGATGAAGATGGTAATACTGGTATTTCAGAAGAATTAACATTTGAAACTGCTCCTCCTCCTACAGTTGGAGAACCTAAAGCAAAAAGAGTTGGTTTAAATAATGCCTTAATTGAATTTAAAACAAAAGGGAGTAGTAGAGCACAGGTACTCTATGGTGAGACAGTAACATTTGGTGCAATAAAAGAGATATTTACTGGAACAGATGAAGGTACACACTATGTTGAATTACCTGATTTGAAAGATGGCACAAAGTATTTCTTTAGAATAGATACATTTGATTCTGATGGTGCACAATATGAAGGAGAAACACATTCGTTTGAAACATTACCAAAACCAAAGGTAAGTGCTGTAAAGATATATCAAGTAACTGGTACTGCATCAACAACATTATTAATTGAATGGGAGACAAATACACCAACTTCATCAATTGTTACATACTATCCTGTAAATAATCCTGCACAAGCAAAAGATGAAGTAAATGTTGCTCTTAAAAAAGGCAAACATAGAATGATATTATTAAAACTTGAACCAAATGCACAATATAATATTCTTGTTAGAGGTAAAGACTTTATGGGTAATGAAGCAAATGCAGGAAGTAGGATATTTAAAACTGCTTCAGATACTAGACCACCTCAATTATATGATCTTGAAGTCAGTACTGAAATTATTGGATCAGGTGAACAAGCAACTGCACAATTTATTGTCTCGTATAAAACTGATGAAATGTCTACTTCACAGGTAGAATATGGAGAAGGTACAGGAACTATGTATACACAAAAAACACAGGAGGATACAACAAAATCGTTGAATCATCTTGTAATAATTTCTGGATTAACTCCTGGAAAAGTATATCATTTAAGAGCATTATCAAAGGATGATGCAGGTAATCTTGGATATTCAATAGATAAGGTAGTTGTTGCACCTGTAGCTGCTGAAAATGCTTTAAATATTGCAATAAAGAATTTAACATCTATATTTTCATTTATGAATAAATAATTATGAAGGTTAATACAAAGATAGAAAAAAAGAAATTAGATTTTACTAAAATATTAGAACAGATTAAAAAATATAAAATATATGTATTAATATTAATTACAATTTTAGCTTTTGGTATATATATTGGGATTATTAACTATAATTCGAGTCAGAATAATAAATATGTTGAAGTATCATTTATGACACCAACACAAGCAGTTGTTTTTTGGACAAGTGATAATGAAGCATTGGGTTTTGCAAAATACGGTACAAGTAAATATAAGAGAGATATAATAGAAAAACAAACAAGTAGTACTCCTGGTAATATACATGTTGTTATTATAGATTCTATACCTGATAAAGGAATATATGTTTCATTACATGAAGAAAAAGAGAATCCTTTGATTATAAAGAAAATACATCATATAAAATATTCAGAAAATATAGATATTAATGAGTAATAAAAATAGTAATACAATATTAGTCGGTAAGGATATATATAAGGTCTTTCAAGTAGGGCAGAATACTGTTGAAGTATTAAAAGGTGTGAATGTAAAAATAGAAAAAGGTGAATTTATTGTACTATTCGGTCCATCAGGTTGTGGAAAGAGTACACTCCTAAATATATTGTTGGGTTTAGAAGTTCCGACATCAGGAGAAGTATTTTTTATGGATAAGAATCTATATGAGAATGATGAAGATCATAGATCTAAAATAAGAAAAGATGGTGTTGGATTAATATATCAACAACAAAATTGGATTAAATCTATGAATGTTATCGAAAATGTTGCTTTTCCTCTTCTTCTCAAAGGTATTCCATATGATGAAAGAATGGAAAAAGCCATGAATAAACTGATTGAGGTAGGAATGGAAAAAGCTGCATTCCAAGCAACAACAGAATTATCAAGTGGACAACAACAGAGAGTATCTTTTGCAAGAGCATTGATCTCCAATCCTGCATTAGTTGTTGCAGATGAACCTACAGGAAACTTAGATTCGAAATCTGGAGCAGCATTGATGCAATTATTTGCTGATTATAATAAAATGGGGAATACTATCATTATGGTTACACATGATTTAGGATTTTTAGATTATGCTACTAGATCTATAAATATGTCTGATGGAGTGATAGTTAATGAATATCTTGCAGGAGATCCAGAATTAGATAAATATAAGATTCTATCAAGAAAGAAATAATGATAAAAAAGATTATAAATACAATTATTAATATTCCTAAAAATATACTTAAATTTATAATTAGTATATTTCTATTTATTAGATTTTCTATATTAATGTTCTTTACATTTATTCGATTTATATTTCACAGAGAACAATATGGAAAGAAACCAAATAGATTTAATATAATAGGAACAATCAATAATAAGATAGTAAGAATTCTTGATTATAAACAAGATAATGATATGTATACATCAGATATTATTGATATAGCGATTCAAAATCTTAATGCAAAGAAAAATAGAACTTATGTAACTATAATGGGTATGGCAATTGGTTTTGGAGCAGTTGTTTTACTTTTATCAATTGGTTATGGTTTTGAAAAATTAGTCATTTCAGAAGTAGCTTCATTAAAAGAGATGCAGCAGATTGATGTGTCAGTATCTCAAGGCTCTCCTGTTGTAATTAATGCTGAAATTATATCTAAAGTCTTAAGTATTGAAGGGGTTCAAGATGCAATTCCAATAATTACACTTGTGTCTAAGGTAGGGTATAACAATGCCGTATCGGATGTAATTACATATGCAGTTCCAACATCATATTTTGAACAAGAAGATATTAATCCTATTTCAGGTAGTCTATTTAATGTTGAATATAAGCCTATTACACAAAAAGACAATGAAGATGGATCTGTTGCTGGTGCAAAATCAAAAATCATTAGTTCTGATAAACTTGGAGAAGAAGTATCTAAGATAAGATATTCAATAAATCCATTAGAATGGATTCCTGTATATTCTAGAGCTGATGATCAAGCTTATGTATTAGGATATACAAAGAGGGAAACAGGCAATCAAGAAGCTATTGAAGTTATAGGTAAGGGATATAGAGAAGATAATTCAGAAGAAAAATTATATGATTATACTGGTAACTATTATTCTAGGTGGATTGTAGATGAATTTCCATTATGGACAAAAGGTAGTTGTAAATTAAACGAGAGTGATTGTTTCGAAGGAGTATATAAGGTTGTAAAAAATGGTGATACACAATCTCGACAAAAAGGATACATTAAAGAGCATAAGATATCGTTTGAAAGATATGATATTCATAAATATGATAATTCTAATAAAAATGGATATATAGATGATGTATATTTTTCTTTTAAAAGTATTGATTCATATTTATTGAATACCTCACTTGAAAATAATGATGATGTTATTTCTCTTAATGTAATAAATAATAATGAATTAATTGAAGGTTCTCTCTACTCTAGTGCTTCAAACATTTCCTCATATTGGGTAAAGAGTAAATTAGAAGTTATAAAAAATAAGGAATGTAAAGATGATTGTAAATCTTATGATTTGATTAGTACAGATGATCAAAGAGATAGCATTGTTGATAAGCTATATATAGAGGTCTATATTAAGATGGAAAATGTAAACATAAAGGATAGTAAGTTGGAATCTATTATGTCTGGTAATGTTCTTGGAGCAACTGATACTTCTGTGTTGGGTGAATCTGAAGGATATATAGATATTGATGTATTAAAAGATGCTGATAAGAGCATCGATTGGGTATCTCTATCAAATGAATTAGGAGAATCAAATATTGTTCTTAAAGATGTTAAAGATATACCTGATACAGCTCAGAAAGCAGCTATTGTAAATGTTTCAATGTTACAGCTTTTAGGATTATCTCCAAATGATGCAGAAGGAAAAACATTTAATAGTACATTTATCTATGATAGTAAATTGTTTAATAAAAATAATTATATCGTAGAATCAGAAAAAGTTGATTATAAAATTGTTGGTGTTGTATCAGATTCTAGAAATCCTACCTTTTATGTACCAATTTCAGATGTTATGGTTGAAGACTTAGTTAACTATTCTGCACTCAAAGTAGTCATAGATAGTAAAGATATGAGTTATAAAATTAGAAAAGAATTTGAGAATATGGGTTTTCAGACAAAATCCGTGGTTGATACTGTTGATGGAATCTCAGGTATCTTCTCATATCTAAGAATTGGGTTATTAGTAATTGGACTTATTGCACTTGGTGTTGCATCTTTAGGTATGTTCAATACACTAACAGTTTCTTTGATGGAAAAAACTAGGGAAGTTGGATTACTTAAAACGATGGGTATGAAAACGGGTGAAATAAAGCATCTATTCTTAGCAGAATCTATGATAATGAGTATGGCAGGTGGTGTAACAGGACTTGTTATTGGATTTCTATTAGGACAGTTAATATCACTTGCAATTTCAACATTATCATTATCCCAAGGAGCAGGATATCTTAATATTACATATATACCATATGCTCTTGTGCTTGCAATTGTAATTGCATCATTTGTTGTAGGTGTGATTACAGGTTGGTATCCAGCAAAGAGAGCTACTGGAATATCTGCATTAAATGCATTAAGGTATGAATAATCAATTATAAGTTAAAAAAGGCCCCATTACTGAGGCCTTAATTAAGACTAATATAAGATATTAGTAGAGTATTGCTTTATCGTTGTTTTCAGTCGTTTGTAGTACTTTATTTAATGTACTTTTATCACTCGCTTGAACAACTTTAAGTAATATATTTTTTGATATAGTATTAATATCTGATTTGTTATTTATACTTACTTGTATACTGTATGAATTATTTTCATAATCAAATATAACAATTACATCTTTATATTCTTGTACTTTCTCAAGCTCTTTCTCTCGTAATATTGTACTATCATCTGCAGAATCTGTACTTGGTTGTGAAGCTACTTCTTCATTGATTCTACTAAATACTCTTGCCTTAACAATTGAATTATTTAGTGTTAAATCTAAAGTACCTTCATCCTTAGTCTTTTCAAAATACTGACTATTTAATATTTTTTCAACACTATATTTATTATCAAATATATTCATATTAATCCAATTCATATCTGTTAGTTTTGAACTGCTATATGAAAGATTTAGTATTGGATTTAAAACATCTTCAGATATATATGGTTTATACATATTAAGTGCATCTTCATACATTTTCTGACCATATGATTTAGAGGAATAGAAGTTCCTATCAAATAGATAGCTTTCACTTGAAGGTCTGAATTCCATGGTAGAACTTGACGCATTCTGACTTTCATATTTGTTATTTGAAATGTATACAATACTCTTTGCCTTATTAGCAATGTAATTGATTAATGCATTCTTATACTCAGAATTATAGTCAAATGATTTCATATCATATTTTTTAACATCTGTATTTAAATCAAACTTGAAGATGTTACTTATATCATTAAATTGAACATTCTTTTTTTGTTCAGAATATTTAGATGTATATACTCTATTTCCTTCATTTACTTTTTCTAAATATAGTGATTCTTCTTTTATTTCAAATGTCTCACTATCTGCAAGTGCAACATTTACTGCCTTTGTATCTGCTTGATAACTAACTGAATCATTTGTTATTACTTCTTTACATCCAATATCAAAACTCCATTGAATTTTATAATATTCTTTTCCATCAATATTTTGCTTATCGAGTATTTTTACATCATCTCCAAATCTTGCTTTGATTGGATCTACTTCTTCGTTATTCTCTAAAACCTCTGCTGTATCTTGCTTTGTAGTTAATACTGTATCTTCTGCTAAACCTGTTCTAGCCATTGGTGATACCTTTTGTGCATTTAAAATATTTACAGCATATTGCCCACCGTTATATAACCATTGAGAGTCCTTTGCATCTAAACTATATGTATATATATCATTATTATTTATATATGTTACATATTTTGAATATGAAGGATACCATTCATCTTTGGTTATATAGAATTGATAGTTTTCTTCCTTTGTTATCTTTCCTTCGTTTGGAATTATGATATTACATTGAGATGATTTAGGACCTAAATCATATAATGTTGTTCTCTGACTATAGTTATAATCTCTGTTCATAGGCATCCAGAGACCTATCTTTTCATCACCAGCAAGCATAGCTCCTGCATCTCTTGTACTATTCTCATTACTCTGTTTTTGGTTCTTTTTTGCTATTTGTGCAAGTATTGCATCTTGATTTTCAAATTCATTTTGCTTGAAATACTTGTTATATGCAAAATATGTTGCACCTCCTGTAATAGATAATACTGAGATTGCTGCAAATGATATTATTCCCACTCTTAGGGCATTTTGTGGAATCTGCATAAATAATATATTAAATAAATTTAATTGAGGCTTTTCTTTATGCTTTAAGACTAACTCATTCTCTAACTTATTTATAAAGTTAGTATCAGGAGCTGCAGTCTCCGTAAATATATTTTTAAGAGTTTTTATATCTTTATTCATAATTTTATTCCTCTATAATATTAGTATTATTATCTGTACATTTAAGTATATTTCTTAATGTACTAAAAGCTCTTTTCTGTGTTGTACTAACATAGTTTTCATTTTTTTTTAATTTCTTTGCTATTTCTTTTATAGTTAGTTTATCAATAAATCTTAGTTTTAATACTTTTCTTTGAGCAGGGGGTATTAGAGGTAGTATTGGAATGAGAAGTTTTGTGTAATCAATTGTTTTCTCATTTTGATTATATTCTATATTATCAAT
>CAZJKB010000005.1:0-2992 GCA_964546485.1 uncultured Candidatus Saccharibacteria bacterium
AAAATCTATTATTTGTATAATGTTGTTTTAATATATACATTAGTATTTGTTGTATTAACCAATCTTACATTATTATCATCTACATTTTCATAATAATAATCTGAACCAACTCCTCTTGTTGTAAAATTAGTACCATTAGAATTATTAGAAATGACAAGAGTTATATTTGAAGGGCTCATATTCAATTGATGATTTAAAACTGTATTACTATTTGCTGGAACCAATATCCAACCACTCCTATACACACCTTTACCAGCAACTACACCGAGTGAATCTACTTTAAATACTGTTTCTCCATTATTATTTTTAATCTCAAATGCATTCAAACCTGCACTATCTCCAAGCATTGCTAAGATATTTCCATTAGTGCCCTTTAGTACACCTGCAAGTAATATATCACCTGCAATAGATGTATTACCTAAACTATCAACAGTGAAATTACCATCGCTTAGATTCATTATCCCTCCATTTATTATTGCAAATCTACCATAATTAGCATTAAAACTATTTCCTCCAATATCATAATTTGATGTTAATATTGAGGTGTTTGAATCCAAAGACCAATATCCACTACTTCCTAAATTCCCGTCTTTAAACTCATTTACTATATCTGCTAATTCTGATGATATCCAATCTGGTTGATAGTAGCCTGGATTTACATAAGCCATTATCTTTCCAACATATATAGTTTCACTATCAGTTATACCATAATTATCAAGGAGTGCATTTCGAACAGTTAATGTGAACGATGAAACAGGGACACTAAAACATGGTTTCATGGAATTATCACCATTATCCTTTGGCCATATAATACTATTTATATTCGATACCGAGGTACACTTAGTATTATCCCAGTCATATGTATTTTCAAGTGCCCTACCAACAATAGTTTGTACTTCATCTCTATCAGAATACCCAACACCATTAATAACTGATGCACCTATTGGATCACCATAGTCTATATTAGTAATATGTTTAAACACTTTAACAGGAACTTTACCAACTAACCCAACAGGTCTAAATGTTTCATCATCTACCGCATTCATTGTAATACCAGGACTTGTAGATACAACTCCTATTATATTATCACTGTTTGATATGTTTGCCTTTATGACTTCACCAAAACCATCAGGAAGGACACTAAGAATATCTCCATTTGAAACAGACATATCACTCGTTCTATATGATTCTGCTAAGTCAGCACTCTGAACAGATGTATTATTTGCATAAATTGTTCCAGCTGTAGATCCTGCACAATTATTTCCATCACTCTTAACACATAGGGAACCTACAACCTTAAGCTTTGTATCAGGTGTTGCATCACCTATACCTATATTTCCATCATAGAATATTGTGTTACCCGTATCACTCGTAGAAAATGCATTATACTCTGTACCCGAAGTACCATTTTGAACACTAATACCATCATAATACACATGATTACTAGCATTACCTGTTGTTCTTAATACAACTCTCCATCCTGTACTTGATATACCTGCCCCCCATGTACATGTTGCTTTAAACTTCTTCCATGATGTTGTAAGTACAATATCGTTAATTACACATGCATCTGTATAACCAGTAGTTTCTTGCAATCTAGGAGTAGAAGTAAATGTACCGTTTGAATCTGCTCTTGCCCAGAATGAGAAAGTATAACTTCTATTTGCTAGTGTTTGAGATATTACAGGAAGAGTATATGTAGCATAGTTATCCCCTGATCCACTATATACTAATCGCAAAGAATATCCTCCATAAAATCCAGGTGCTTGTCTTGATGCTGTTGCTAAATTTGTAACCCAACCAGAAGTATCAGTTTCAATATTTCCATTATATATAAGATTTGATGGCATAGCATCAACAATTGTACCTGTCAGCAAACCACCATTTGTATTAATACTACCTGCAACATCTAACATTTGTGTTGGAGAAGTAACTCCTATACCAACTCTTCCACTACTATCAATTCTCATTCTCTCCAAACCATTTGTATATAATGCTGTAACTCCATGTGTGAAATTAGCATTATTTTTTTGTAACTGACCAATTCTTAACAATCCTGTACCTGCACCAATTGTACCTGGTCCATAGGAAAGACCAACTGCAGTATCCCAATCATGAGCAGTTCCAAACAGAGTATAAGAAGTTGTTGTAGGTGTTAAAAGCCATAAACTTGCTCCAGAATTATATGATTTAATTCTTGTAGCATTTTGCCCGACTACATCATTTAGCAATATATCCCCCCCTGAAACTTGTAATCTAGATCCAGGAGATGTATTACCAATACCAACATTTCCACCATTAACAATTAAATTCCCAGAAAGGGTTGCATTAAGTACATTAGATAGGCTTGCTCCTGAGAATGAAACAGTACCAGAGGCAGGATTAATAGTTATATCACCAGAGGTATTCGAAATTATAGAAGCAGCACCACCAATATCTAATTTTGCTCCTGGTGTTGCTGTACCAATACCAACATTTCCACTAGCATCTATTACAAAAGGTGTTGTATCACTAGTTTCATCATTAACTCTAAAACTTAATCCAGATGTTGTATTTGTTAAAGTTAGTAACTGATTTGTAGCATCAAAAAAGAAAGGAGATGTTGAACTACTACCTCCAAGAGCAAGATTATCACTAACAGATGTTAAGTATGTTGTTGCTCCACCATCAGTAAACAGGCTCCCTGTCATTGTACTTCCAACAAGTAAATCTACTGTACTACTACCTGTCCTAAAGTACAAATTTGTACCATTCCACCAAAGATCTCCGTTTGCTGGAGAAGAAGGATTTACACCACCTGAAGATGCAAGATTCATTTGAGCTCTTGATGATGTAGCAGCAGCTATACCAACCCATCTACTGCTAGTAATTGCTGTCCCTACTCCCATAGTACCTGATACATATAAATTCGATGCTGTATCAGTATGCAAAGGAGTTGCAGTATAGATAGTACCAGCCACAGATCCATCAGTTGGATTATCAGCATAAGTAA
>CAZJKB010000005.1:3092-19399 GCA_964546485.1 uncultured Candidatus Saccharibacteria bacterium
GTATCAACGATCTCTGTTTTGTATGTAGGTGATGCAGTACCAATACCTACATTTCCACTAGCATCTACAACAAAAGGAGTTGTATCACTAGACTGATCATTAACTCTAAAACTAGCACCTGAGGTTGTATTAGTTAATGTTAAAAGATTATTAGATACACTAAAGAAGAATGGTGCAGTACTATCTGTACCACCCAAAGCAACATCCAAACCTGTATAACTATAAATAACATCTGGTGTAGGTGTTGTGTTTAATTGCCAATATGCGGGGATAGAACCAACCGTTGCTTGTACAGCCAACCAATTAGTACCGTCATAGAGTCTTAAAACATTATCATCCCCATCAAAATATATCTGCCCTTCTGATATATTACTATATCCTGTATGGTCGTTTGCAACATGAAATTGAAACTGTTGGTTAGATCCTTGTGCAGAAATAGCATATGGAACAGCTCTTAATGCCATTCTTTTTCCATCAGCATTTAAGAATGTTTCCGTGTATGAAGACCCATCTGGTGCAAAATCTAATTCGACATATACACTAGTATTCTTTAAAATAATATTCCTAACTGATGTTTCTGTCCCTGCTGTATATGTTCCAGCTGCAATTGGAAGATTAAAAATACCATTAAACTCTCCTATTTCATAATTACTAAATACTTCTGTACCAAGCAAAGTACCTGCTGTATCAACAGCATAGTATCTAACCCTAAAATCACAAGTATCATTATTTGCACCCAAAAATACACATGCAGGGTTTCCTGCTGATACATTTAAACCCTCGTTACCACTATCATTTCTAACTATCCTTCCTTGCAGATTTATTGTATTTGATGTCTGTGCAAATACCTCATTTACAAGAAATATAGATGTGAAGATAGTTGATAATATTATGACAACAAAGAAATTGACCAATAATTGGCTATTCAATTTTGGGGCATTTTTTATTTTCATAAATCGGGGCAAAATCCCTCCCTAGATATAATTTATCCTACATATAAAATACATAATAAATACTATAATGTCAAAGCAAAAAGACATTCTAAACAACAATATTTACTATCTTCCCTTTTATATATATAAACTTCTTTATATCTAACATATTTAACTGCTCAGTCAATACATTATCGGCTTTGATTATATCCTTAATTTCCTGTTCTGAAGCATCAATAGATACTACAATCCTACCCTTAATTTTTCCATTGATCTGTACAGGAATCTCTACTTCATTTTTTATCAAAGCTGCTTCATCAAATTTCGGCCATTCTTGTTGATGTACAGAATATTCACCTCCTAGTTCTAACCATAATTCTTCTGTAATAAATGGAGCAATCGGAGATAATACTTGAATATACTTTTTCATTGTTTCAACAGATACATTCATTGCACCCCTCTTTTCAATTAAATTCATAAATTCCATTGATTTTGCAACCACAGTATTAAATTGGAATTTAGAATATCCTTCTTGTGCAAATTTAATCAACCCATTAATACTTTGAATAACATCTTGATCATCACTACCCCAGTTATCAGCATTATTGGTAATGTAGTTTGTTACTCTAGATAAGAACCTTTTCACACCCATTAATGCATTATCATTCCACGCCATAGTACCATCAAAAGGACCAATAAACATTAAGTACATTCTGGTTGCATCTGCACCAACTTTTTGAATAATAGTATCAGGAACTATTACATTTCCTTTCGATTTACTCATTCTCTGATTATCAGGACCTAATATCACACCGTGAGACACCCTCATATCATATGGCTCTGGTGTTGCTGTAACTCCTAAATCATACAGAAATTGATAGATAAATCTCGAATATAACAAATGCAATGTATTATGCTCATCACCACCAATATACACATCAACTGGCAACCAACTACTCTGTTTGCTCATATCTGCAATTTGTTGTGTATTACTAGGATCTAAATATCTCATGTAATACCAATCGCTACCTGCCCAATTAGGCATAGTATCAGTTTCTCTCTTTGCATCCTTACCACACTTAGGACACTTAGTATTAACCCATTCAGTTATATTAGCAAGAGGACTCTCACCAGTATCAGTAGGTTCGTAATGTTCAACATCTGGTAATGTTAATGGTAATTGATTTTCAGGGATTGGTACCCAACCACAGTCATCACATTTAACCATAGGAATAGGCTCTCCCCAATAGTGCTGTCTGCTAAATATCCAATCTCTTAGATGATACCTAATACTCTTTTTACCAAAACCTTCTTTCTCTAAATATTCCATAATTACATCTTTGGCTCTATGAATATCTAATCCATCCAAAAATCCTGAATTTATCATAATACCCTCATCTTCTTGTACCTGCTCCTTAGCAGTTATTTCTGATTTATCACCATCACTACCAACGACAACTCTTATTATTGGTAATTTAAATTGTTTTGCAAATTCAAAATCTCTAATATCATGTCCTGGAACTCCAACTACAGCACCCGTTCCAACTGTTCCTAAAACAAAATCTGTTATCCAAATAGGCATCTTTGCACCTGTCAACATATTTATTGCATACAAACCAGTAAATACACCAGTCTTGTCTCGACCTATCACTTCTTTTTGTCTATCCAATTCAGACTTACTTAAGGTTTTCTTCACATACTGTCTGATTTCTTCAATACTTTCAGCAGTCTTAATCCTACCTGCCAAAATATCAGAAACTATCTTATGCTCAGGAGCTAAAACAATAAATGTTGCTCCAAAATTAGTATCAGGTCTGGTAGTTGCAATAGTGACAGTCTCATCAGTACCATCTATTTTATATGTAATATCAATCCATTCTTTTCTATCAATCCAATTAATCTGAGCAGCTTTAACCTTATCAATAAAGTTAGTATCCTTTAAACCATCAATTAACCTATCAGCATAATCTGTAATCTTAACAATCCATTGGCTAATATTTCTTCTTGATGTTTCAGATCCACATCTTTCACAATTACCATTTACTACTTCCTCATTTGCCAAACCAATCTTACAACTAGGGCACCAATTAATAGGCATTTCTTCTTTATATGCTAATCCTTTTTCAAATAGTTTTATAAATATCCATTGTGTCCATTTATAATAGTTAGGATCTGTTGTATTAACCTCCCTATCCCAATCAAATGATAATCCTAATCTTTTCATCTGTTCTCTAAACACATCTGTATTCTCCTTTGTGACTTCCTGAGGCTTTCTCTTCATCTTTATTGCATAATTCTCAGTTGGTAATCCAAAAGCATCCCAACCCATTGGAAATAGGACATTATATCCTTGTAATCTTTTAAATCTTGCATAAACATCTCCTGCAGTAAAACTAAAGGCATGTCCAACATGTAATCCAGAACCACTTGGATATGGAAATTCAACTAATACATAATGTTTTTCTCCTGGTTTTTCATCAATAGCTTTATATATATCTGAGCTATACCATTTATCTATATATTTCTTCTCTATTTCTACGATATCTATAGCATTTTTCATAATATGATTAAATATAATTTAAGTAATTTCAGTATTAAAAATTATAACAATAAATGACTCCCCTAAGGGAGGAGATTTAAGAGGTAACTATTTTGTAAAGAAATATATCTTTCCATAAATAACTAATTATATCACTATATTTAATTATTTCCAGACTAAATTATTAAGAATAATATCGATTCCTTTCATGTATATCGTCTCTTTATCTTTAGGATAATTAAATTGAATAGCAAAATATTCATTTTCCTTTGTATTCATTTTACTATTATCAGCTTTAATCATTACATTTACAAAATCTTTTCCTTCAAAATTATATTCAAAACGATCACCCTTTAATTCCTTTCCATTATGATTTCCTACATATTCACTTCGATTATCAGAGACAATAGTAAAACAAGAACCTTCTGATTTTTGTTTAGCTAGATATCCAATATTTACATAGGCTTTCTCATCTTCATTACTTAAAATAGTAATACAATTTGTTTCAGCACTTCCAAAAGCCTTCTCATAAACCATATAATTTCTTGGATATTTAACTACAATACCAAGAAAAAGATTCTCATAATACATTAAATCTTCATATATTGTTCTTTCATCAATAACAATATTTTCACTATTCTTTCCTTTTGAAATGTACCACCACGAAAATATACCTGCGATTATCAAGAATATAATTAAAGCTATAAATATCCTTTTTTTAGTTTTCATAATATTTATTAATTAAATATATAATTATGGACCTGATGGGATTTGAACCCATGACCCCTTCTATGCCATAGAAGTGCTCTAGCCAGCTGAGCTACAGGCCCACAGTCTTTCTGGACTTAATCGGACTTGAACCGATCTCTTCGCAATGCGAATGCGATATCTTACCAGATAAACGATAAGCCCCTAATGAAATTATACTAATATAATTTGAAAAGTAAAATGATTAATAACCACAGATACTTCGCTTCATGAATGGTGCTGGGTTAACAGAGTTAGAACCACCACCTTTAAGCAACATAAAGTGTACATGAACACCAGTAGATCTACCTGTCTGTCCCATTTGACCAATTGCTTGTCCTGCAGATACAGTTTGACCACTAGATACATATATCTTATTCATATGACCATATATTGTTTGATACCCATTCCCATGATCAATAATTACAGCCCATGCAAGTCCTGTACCACCTCTTAACTGACCAGGTGCAGGACAATTACCTGACTGACATCCTGCAAATACAACTTTACCACCTGCAGCTGCAACTAAATCAGGATAACTTGCATTAGCAATATCTATTCCATTGTGTCCACCCCAATAACATTGACTTACAACTCCAGCCCCACCAGCAACAGGCCAGTTCAAGAATCTTCCAACACTACCTGTACCTGTACTTCCAGGTTTACTTACATACGGTTTTGTAACAATTGTACTGGAATATGTAGGTCTTTGAGCTACAACACTAGGTACTATCTCTACAGCATTTCTAACAAAAATAACATCACCTACTTTAATATCCTCGGGTGATAATATATATGCATTTGCTGGATCGTCTAAGATTGCCTGTGCATTAATTTTATATTTTTTAGCAATACTATTTAATGTATCTCCTTTTTTAACAGTAACAAGAACACCATCACCTGCAGGGATAATTAATTTATCTCCCGGTCTTATAAAACTCGCTGTGGTTAAATTATTTGCCCACATAAGAGTTTGAATCTCCAAACCATTGCTCTCAGCAATTTTACTTAATGTATCACCAGCTTTTACCACATGATATGTAGTTGTATATGTTTCAAGTTTAGACAATGTTGATACAGATGTAACACTTTGTTGCTTCAGTATATCTGAGGAATTATATGCAAATACTTGATCCACTACTTCAGTATTTCTACTTGTATAACTATATGAAAAAACTACTACTACCAAGAAAAAAGCTCCTAATAACTGGAAGGTAAATCTAAATAACTGACCTCTTCCCCAGAATAGGTTTTTAATTACAATCTTCTTTAACTCATCTATATAATTATTTATAACATCAATTAATACAGAAAGAAGAATTGTAATGACTCTAATTCTAAAAACAAAATATACAATTAAATCTAAAATGAATTTAATTGGAGATATACTATTTGAAATATGCTTATAATATTTATTGAATGCCTTTCTGAATTTAGCAGTTATGCTTGAAAATACATTTCTATCATTATCAGTGAAAACATCCGAATCTTGGTATAGATTATCAGATTCAAATTCGAGATTTTTTACTAGACTCTTAAAGCCTAAAGCACCAATTCTTTGTAACGAAGGTTCTTTATCTTTCATAATCATATATTATACCACAATTAGGCTTCGTGAAGTTTAGCAAGGAATTCTTCATTATCCTTAGTCTTTTTCATTCTGTTTACTAATATCTCTGTTGGATTCTCGTTATTATCCAAAACTTCAAGCATTCTTCTAATTCTCCATGATTGATTTAGAACTTCCTTTGAAAGAAGATTCTCTTCATTTCTAGTACCTGAACTTACCACATCTATAGCTGGATATATCCTTCTATTTGCTAAGTTTCTATCTAAATGAAGTTCCATGTTTCCAGTACCCTTGAATTCTTCGTATACCAAATCATCCATTCTAGAACCTGTATCAACAAGTGCTGTAGCTATAATTGTTAAACTACCGCCTTCTTCAAAATTTCTAGCAGCACCAAAGAATCTCTTTGGTGGATATAATGCTACTGGATCAAAACCTCCAGATAGTGTCTTACCAGATGTTGGCATCGTAATGTTATATGCTCTTGCAAGTCTTGTAATACTATCCATAAGTATTACAACATCCTCACCCCATTCAACCATTCTCTTAGCTTTTTCAAGTGCCATTTCAGCAACTCTACAGTTATGCTCAGGAAGTTCATCAAAGTTAGAAGCAAATACTTCACCTTTTACACTTCTTTGCATATCAGTAACCTCTTCAGGTCTTTCACCTATTAAAACTACCATTAATTTTGCTTTAGGATGATTTTGTGCTATTCCACTAGCAATATCTTTGAGTAACCATGTTTTACCCGCTTTAGGAGGAGCAACAACCATTGATCTCTGACCAAAACCAATTGGACTTAATAAATCAATAATTCTTGTTGTAATAATATCTGATGTTGTTTCTAGTTTAATCTGTTTATTTGGGAATACTGCTGTTAATTTACCAAAGAATGGTCTTGATGCTGCCTCTGCTGCAGGCTTACCATAAACAGTATCTACTCTAAGTAAACTTAGATATTTTTCTTTGTCTTTTGGTAATCTTGCTGGTCCAGATACTAAATCTCCTGGTCTTAAACTGAATTTCTTTATTTGTGAACCTGATATATATACATCATTTTCACCAGGGAGTAATCCATCTGTTCTTAATACTCCGTGTGTTCCATCATTCATGACTTCTAAAATACCTTCTACAAAAATATAACCATCTTTCTCTGTAGATGCTTTAAGAATTTCAATCATAATTTCTCTCTTTTGTAATTCCATGAAATCTTTTATTTCTAACTCCTTAGCTTTCTGCCTTAATTGAGCTAATGTTAGCTTTTCTAACTCTTTTATATTTAGGTCCATATGTAATAAAGGGAAATTTAAATGTTTATAATATTCTCATTATAAGAAATATTAGAAATTTGTCAAATAAAGGGAGGGATCGGTACTGCCCCGACCGACCCCAATCTCTTTTTATATAAAATATACAAAAAGATTGAAGTACACATCATGTATATTACCCCCTTTTCCGAGGGCCCAGTAAATGGGGTAACCAAACCAAACCCTGGGAAAAAAGGATAAAACAATTAGAGACAATTCCATTTGCCCAGTAATGGGTTGCATCCCAGACAAAGGGAATTATCTCTAATACACATAACTTCTAAATGAACAGTATATTATACCCCATACACCAATAATAAGTCAACCCATAACAAAACAACACAAATACACACAAATAACAAAAACATATGCGGTCAATACATAATAACCACATATCAAAACAGAATGTTACACAAGATACATACAAAACTTAGTGTTACACTAATTGTGGATAATACATGGCAAAAATATATACTACAATTTTGATACTTGAGGACACAAAACAACATCCAAAGCACTGATTTTCTTTAGCTTATACGGATTTGTGACGAATTTTGAATAACCAACTCGTTTAGACTCCTTTAATACAGATTCTAAACTCCACCCGCTTCTTACCTCCCCTGTAAGACCAACCTCTCCAAAATATACAATATCTTTCCCTAATATCTTATCAACAACTGCTGCCTTAATTGCTGCACAAACAGCAAGATCAAGAGTAGGATCATCTACTAACAACCCACCAACAACATTAACAAAAACATCCTTATCCCCTAAAAATATTCCACCTCTTTTAGTCATAACTGCACACAACATATCCAACCTAGGTTTTCTAATTCCATTTGCTACCCTCCTAAGAGGCCCAGATTCCATTCCTCTATCAACAACAAGTGCCTGAACCTCAACAAAAACAACTCGAGAACCTTTCAATATCGCACCAATAGCACTACCTGGACCCATCTTAATATCTTCAAGAAATACCTTAGATGGATTAGATATTTCAGCAAAACCACTACCCTGCATTTCAAAGATACCAATCTCATTTGTAGATCCAAATCTATTTTTAACTGCTCTAAGCAATCTAAATACATTATATTCAGCACCCTCCAAATTCAAAACAACATCAACAATATGTTCTAATACCTTAGGACCTGCAATATTTCCATCTTTATTTATTTGACCAACTATAAAGGTGGCGATACCTAATTCTTTAGCCAATTTAGTTATTATTGAGCCAGCAACTCTAACTTGACCAATACTACCCGCGAAACTCTTTACTCTATCTGATTGTAAACTCTGTATAGAATCTACGATTACAATCTCTGGTTTCTCTTCTCTAATGAGGGTTTCAAGAAGTTCTACATTAATTTCTTCAACAACTCTCAAATTTGAATTACTATATTCACTATTATTATTCAATCTAAATACCCTAGAGTATAATTGAGATATTGATTCCTCACCTGCAATATACAGAACCTTTTTATCTTTAGCCAAATTCATTACTATCTGAAGTAATATAGTTGATTTTCCTACACCTGGTTCACCAGATAATAGGACAACAGAACCATTAACAATACCACCTCCCAGCACCCTATCAAATTCTGAAAATCCAGATAATATCCTTACATTATCAAATTTTGAAAACTCACTATTAAGTACATAGCTCTTAATATTACTCTTTTTTACACTCTCACTGGACTCATTTACAATTTCAGCCAAAGTATCCCATTGACCACAAGAAGAACATTTTCCTTCCCATTTTAAAAATTCTGCACCACAGTTTGTACAGTAATACTTCATATTATAATTGAATTACTTTATTATCTTGAAAATCCAAGATTAGTTTTTTTGGCAAATCTTCTTCATTTTGAAGCATTATATTTGCAATTTCATTTTCTACAATATCTTGCAGGGCTCTCTTTAGAGGTCTTGCACCATACTCCTTACTAAATCCCAATTGCAATATGTAATCCTTTAAATCTTTTGTTATATCTACAGAAATATCCAGATTTTTAAGTCTATTATTCAATTCCTGCAAAAGTAGATCGATAATCTTCGATGCATCATTTTGATTTAAAGATCTAAATATTACTATATCATCCAACCTATTTAATAATTCAGGTCTTAGAGTATTTTTAAGTTGCTTCATCAACTGTTCTTTCATAACTGAATATGCTTGTTCTTCTTGCTGGGTATCAATATTAATACTATTTTTGTTTCTAAAACCAAGAACCTTATCCTTGCTTATCTCCTCTGCTCCAATATTAGAGGTTAGAATTATTACTGCATTCTTAAAATTCACCTTTCTACCCTTACCATCAGTTAAGTGACCATATTCAAGGATCTGAAGCAATACATTTAGAACATCAGGATGTGCCTTTTCTATTTCATCAAATAATACAACACTATGAGGATTCTGCCTTATCTTCTCTGTTAGCTGTCCCCCTTCTTTATATCCAACATACCCTGGAGGTGAACCAATCAATTTTGAAACACTATGCATTTCCATAAGCTCACTCATATCAATTTGTATCAATCTATCTTCATCACCAAACAGCTGCTTTGTTAATACCTTTGCTAACTCTGTTTTGCCTACCCCTGTAGGACCTAAAAATAGAAAGGATGCCCAAGGTCTATCCTCAGCAGAAATCCCTACTCTTGCTCTTTTAATTGCATTAGAAACTAATACACTAGCTTCTTTTTGTCCAACAACATATCTATTTAATATAGATTCTAAATTTATCAAAGAAGATTTCTCCTTACCACCAATAGTGGTTATGGGAATACCTGTCCACTTAGATACTACCAACCTCACAGTATCATCATTAACCAAAACCTCTTTCATCTTCTTCATGTTCTTCCTCTTCTTCTCAATTGCATTTATCTCTTTTAATAGTTCATTTTGTTGTTCTCTCAAGTTTTGAGCAGATAGCAAATCTCCTTGAATATTAACTAAGGCCTCTTTTTCTTTCTCCAGTTCTGTATATTTATTTCTCAAATCAGATATAGAAGAGAACTGTTTTTCAATTGATAATCTTTGTAAAGCAGAAGCCTCATCTAATAGATCAATTGCCTTATCTGGTAAAAATCTATCACTCACATATCGATCTGATAATGTAACAGCAGCTTCAATAGCAGTTTTATCTATCTTCACACCATGATGTCCTTCCAAGACAGGTTTCAATCTTTTTAATATTGCAACCGTATCAATCATAGAAGGCTCAAGAACTAAAACAGATTGGAATCTTCTTACAAATGCATTATCATCTTCTAAGTATTTTGAGTATTCACTATTTGTTGTCGTTCCTACTACTCTAAAATTGCCCTCAGTTAATGCAGGTTTTAATACACTTACAAAATCAGACTGACTACCAGGGATACCTGTTGAAAGGATATTATGAATCTCATCAAAGAAGACAATAGTATTTGGCATTAAAGATATCTCTTTTACAATACTACTCATTTTCTCCTCTATATCTCCCCTCATCTTACTACCAGCAATAATTGAAGCAACATCAATAGATATAATCTTACACTCTTTTAATGACTCAGGTACTAAACCAGAAACTATTCTTTGTGCTAATCCTTGAACAAGAGCAGTTTTTCCAACTCCAGATTCTCCAACTATTAATACATTGTTCTTTTTTCTTCTAGATAATATATTTATTATCTTTTCTATCTCTTCATCTCTCCCTATTATTGGATCAAATCTACCATTTCTAGCATCTGAAGTTATATCTGTTCCATACATATTTAAAACAGAACCTTCCTGAGATACTGGAAATGGAATATCTGGTTTCGCTAATAATCCCAAAGGATATGCAGCATACTGCATTAATGCTTTTTCAAATATCGAATATGTTAATCCCAAAGACTCAAGAACCTTAACAAATGGGAGCTCAATATTTCCTAAGATAGATAATCCTATATGCTCAGTACCAACATATACATGTGAAAATCTTCTTGCAATTAGATATGCATCTCTTAATATTTCTGCAGTATCAAGATTAAAATCAATCTCCTGAGGAACCTTACTCTTATTGTCTATTTCTAATCTTATATCTCCAATTAATTGACTAACAATATTATCAATATCTAAATTCATACTTACAATGGTTCTTGAAAAGAGTGAATTTCTATTTAACAAAAGACCCAAGAAAAGCTCTACGGGCATTACCTCACTTGAAAACAGTTGCGAAGATATACTCTTAGAAATTCTAAGAGATATCTTCGCATTCTGACTCAGTTTATCAAACACAGACACAGATGTCTTTGACACCATAAGTATTTAAAAATACAAAATTATTTTCTATTACTCATTTGGTACTTCATTTGCAATAGCTTCATCTACTGCTTGTGCAATCTCCTTTTTACTCATCTTTTTCTCTGATTTTGCAGAAGAACCAGATGCAGCTTTTAGACTTAATCCTAAGTGTCTTTCAGTTGATGATATAGATAATATCTTTACCATTACTTCTTGATTATTCTGTATTATATCTGCAGGATCTTTAACTAATTTATCAGATAATTCTGAGATATGGATTAAACCATTTAAGCCTTCTCCAATTCTTACAAATGCACCATAAGGGACAACTTTTTGAACAACACCTGGTACAACATCTCCAACTTTGAATTTTGAAATTGCTTGTGTCCATGGATCTTTAAGTAATCTTTTAACAGAGTATGCAACTCTCTTTCCACCATCAGTAACTCCAATTACCATTACATTTACAGGATCTCCAACATTATATATGCTTCCAATATCTTCAACCTTATCCCATGATAATTCTGATAAGTGAACTAATCCTTCAAGACCAGCTGCATTTACAAAGATACCATATGGTGTAACACCAGATACTGTTCCCTTAAGAACATCACCTTCTTTAACATTTCTCAATGTCTTTTCTCTTTGCTCCAAATCTCTAGCTTGAGTTACCATCTTTTCAGAAAGTATAACTCTATTCTTTTCTCTATCTAATTCAATAATTCTTGTTTTTATAGATTGACCAAGTAGTGTAGATAATCTCTTTTGAACCTTTACTGAAATATCCTTACCAACAGTTCTTACACCATTAGCAAATATTCTTGATGCATCTAACTGAGATGTAGGGATAAATCCTCTAACATCTTTACCTAATTCAACTATTAAACCTCCATTGTTTGATTCAACAACAACAGCTTCAACAATATCATTAGTCTTTTTAGCTTCTTCAAGTTTAAGCCATAATCCAGCTTGTTGTGTTCTTCTAATAGAAAGAACTAACATACCTTCTTCATCCTCTGGTTTAACAACATAAACAAGAATCTTCTCTCCAACCTTGAGGTTATCAGGATTAAAGCCTTCTGCTTTTAATTCTCTTCCTGCCACAATACCTTCTGATTTATAACCAACATCAACAACTACCATTCCTTGTCTAATATCAACAATTGTTCCTTCAACAATATCTCCCTTAGACAACTTCTTTATTTGATGGGAATCATCAGAAATATAACTATCGAGTGTTTTATACAACTCGTTACTTAAATCTTTTTTATACATAAATATAATTACTGTTAGATCCTGTGAACAACCTAACAAATGATATTAATTATCACAGTCCAAATATTATATCAGATGTATCTAGTTATTCAAATAGCTATCTATCTCTTTTAAAGCTAAACCCCAACCCTCTTTTGTACCAAAATGTCCTGATCTATCTATACTAAGAGTTTTTGAGGAAATAAATTTAGTAAATAACTTTAAATTAGCTTTTGTAGCAAGATTATCCCACTTATCGAAAATATAAACGATGCAATCACTATCTATAGGTCTTAACTCCGCCCCCATAACAATCCCTATAGTTTTTCTAAGGTTCTTTAGACCCGATTGCCTTAAAACATCAAATTCATTTTTAGTAAATTTCATATCGAAGAATTCTAAAAACTTCATAAACCAATCTGGTAATGTAGAAACAAAAACAGACAACAAAGTAATAATCATATATATAAATCTAATCATTACATTTCTACTTAAAAAAGGAGTAGCCCAACAAACAATTCTATGTATTCTTAAACTATTTCTATACTCATCATACAACTTCAATGCAATTAATCCTCCAAGTGAAAACCCAATAATACTAATCTTTGTATACTTTAAAGTTAAGATAAAGGATTTAACATAACCTACAAGATCATTTAAATCATCTATACTTTCAAAACTAACTCCATCATGACCAGGTAGTGAAATAGAAATGTATCTTAATTGTTGATTAAGATGCCTTGAAATACTTCCAAAACTCCTAGAACTACCTGTACCATGAATAATTAAAACCAAATCATTTGATCTAGTATTCCCATATTCATTAAACTCATATTTCATACACCTATTTAATCATAATTAGTTTTTTCATCGCCCTAGTCATTGCAACATACAGTTGATTATATTCATATACATTATCAATATGATCAATATCAAAACCATAGAGTAAAACCGCATCAAATTCTAATCCCCTAGCTAACTCAGGTGTCAACAACCACATACCAAAATCATTCTCTCCATCACCCCAAGTATTATTAAATAAATCCAGTAAATCGTGTTTTTTTAATTCAAGTTTAATACTATCCATACTCATATCATTCTTTACTATAATTGCCATATTATTATACTTATCTAGTATTACTTTCTTTAATGATTGAACAATATTTGTAGATACTTCATAACTACCCTCAATACTGAACTGCCCAGAGATGCTCTGTTTTACAAAACTCTTCGAAATATTATTCACTACATCAACAATTTCCTTAGTACTTCGGTATGAAACATCTAAATACTTAACCTCCACTTCTTGTTCAAAAACATTATTCAGAACATACACAATATCCTTCCAATCATTGATTTTTCGTTCACTCAATACTTGAGAGACATCTCCAGCAAAAACTAAATTATATTTTTTAACAATTCTACTTAATATATACACATCTATCTGATCAATCTCTTGAGCTTCATCAACACCGATTAGATCATATTTATCATGCAAACCATATATATATGAATAGAGAAGCATAAGAATTGAATAATCCTTTCGAAGCAAATAGTATGGTAAATTCCCAATACCCTCATCTTCTTGATTTATTTGTTCTAAATCCTTTATATATTTAGTAATACCTTTATTTATATGATGTAATCTTTCAACTTCATTATATATATCACTATTTTTAATAAAATGATCCTGAACTTTTATTACATTCATCTGTTTATCTATAATCCCTACACACATCTCCATATACTTATCTATCTTTGCATTCTGCTTATCCTCTGAAGACTTGGAAAATGTTTTCAATACATACTCATTAACAGCAGATTCACAAAGTATATGCAACCTTTCATAATATGGGGTATTTGTATTACCTAGTACTTTCATCTTATAGTTTTCAACACTTTCTTTTAATTCTGGAAACTTCTCTAAAACATACCCTATTACAATTTCAATATATCTTTCAAATATATACTTAGAATCATTAAGAATACTGTTATAATCAATATCTTTCATTTCTGAATTACTCTCCATTATGAAATTTTTAGGTAGATGCATATATTCACGATAGAAAGAGAGTAGTGTATCAACCTTTAAACCTATCAAACCAAGTGAAGGTATTATATCTTGAGTATATTTCTTAAATATATTATTAGGAACAATCAGTAAAGAGTTATCTGATTTGAACTTATCTTTATAGTTATATACTAGATATGCTAGTCTATGAAACAGTATTGTACTCTTACCACTACCAGCAACCCCCTGAATTATCATCGGTTTATCTATTGGATATCTAATAATCTGATTTTGTTTATCCTGTATTGTAGTAATAATATCAGATAGTTTACTCGATACTTTTTTATTTAACTCATTCTCTAAAAATAGATCTGCACTTTTATTCCCACTCTTTGGAGTATATATAGATAGTATAGATCCTCTTGCTATTTCAAAATATGATTTTTTATCGACCTTTACCTTAACATCAACACCGTTAATATTAATATCTGTATTATTATCAGGAGAATAGAAGGATGATGAAATTGGTGCTCTCCAATCAACAATCAAATTTTTTCCTTGTGAATTACTATAACCACTTCTCCCTATATATAATTTATAACCTCTATTATTCATGTTTAGCTCCATACTTCCAAAATATGGTTGATTAAACATTTTTATATATTTCTCAAACTCATCTATCTGATTATTAAGTATTTTTACAATCTGAGCATTATAGTCATCTAACTGCTCCCTATCATTAAAGGGATTATCCTTATCATCAAATTCTGCACTAAAAACACCACTACTTACTTTGTCTTCCCTAACCTGTTGATATTCCTGCATATATTTAACATACCTACCCTTCACCTTATGAATCTCTTGCTCTATCTCATTTAATACATCCTTTATATGTATAATTTCATCCTTTGGTATATCATTTGAATATACATAACTTAATGCATACTCCTTAAGTCTTTCAAACCTATTAAGTGTATCTACTAAATATTTATCATTAATCATTTATATATATTCTTAATTGAAATTAGCTATATATTATACAGTATTAAATATATTTATCTATCTTTACAATATGAACATATATCTTTAAATACACATTCACTCTTTTTCATATTAGCTTTGCATATATATCTTCCATATAGTACAAAGTATCTATTTATCTTCCACCAATCTTCTTGTTTATATATCTTTTCTAAATCCTTTGCTATCTTTGTGGGTTCTGTTTCCTTAGATAGTCCTAATCTCTGGGATACTCTAGCAACATGTACATCAACAGCAATTCCTTGATTTGATTGATATAGATCATTTAAAAATACATTTGCAGTCTTATACCCTACTCCTCTTAATCCAATGACTTTGGATATTTCCTTTGGTACTTCACCATTATATTCATTTAATACTTGCACACTCATTTCTTTAATATATTTAGCTTTATTTTTATAATAATTTACACTAGATATATATTTCTCTATTTCACTAACATCCAAATTAGCAAAATCTTCAGGTTTATTATATTTCTTAAATAGTTTATCAGTAACTTTATTCACAAGTTTATCTGTTGTTTGTGCAGATAACATGATACATATGAGGAATTGAAATGGAGTATCCCAATTAACCAACTCACTTTGAGCATTAGGGAATATCTCTTCCATTCTAGATAGTATATAGTATGGTTTATTCATA